>NZ_BAWZ01000006.1:0-134704 GCF_000698105.1 Geomicrobium sp. JCM 19037
CGCGGAGGACCGGCCGAGCCTCCTCGGTCTTACGACCTGCGGGGTCTCGTCTCGGCCCTTCTTCCGCAGGCGTCACCGCCTTTCGTTCCAATCAACGGCACTGAATAGGCTACGTTTCTGAACTGGGGTTGCTCAATTTTGGCATTCAACTAAATCCATACACTTTGGAGGTCAATAGCAGTAGATGCCCATCATTGCTACGTCTATTGTAAACGATTAAGATCGATCTCAAAGCCGATGAACGTTAGGCTTTAACGGTTGGTCTACCATTCGTTCGTGAAGAAATTCTTTCGTTCAACTTATATAGATAGTGTGAACTTTAGGTTTTCCTGATTGCGTTATTAATAGTTGCTTTCCTCTACAGGCGGATGCTCATGGGGTGAATGTGATCACTCATAATCACTCTGCTTATTGTAGGTTGTGCACGTATTTGACATCGAAGTGCACACATTCGACAAAGACCCCCCCTAAGCCCCGATGAAAGAGAACTACCATGCCCTTGAGCAGTACTCTACGTTCTTCGTCTCCGGTAGCAAGGCTTGCTGCAGGAGATTGTATTATTGGCTCATCGTAGGCTTGAAATTGGGTGCGTACCGACTTGTATCAAGATCAGGAGCGTGACCTAATGCCATACTACTGAGTACAGTGCCTAAGTAAGGACCCATCGTTAGGCCTGTGGACCCGAGACCGTTTGCAAAAAGAATATGGGGGAAACTTGGAAACGGGCCAAACGCAGGCAAGAAGTTTTCTGTGTACGGGCGAAATCCTACACGCGTACCAACGACTTCAGTATCTGTCAAACTAGGAAACGATTCATAGCACTGTTCGAGAATGGTTTCAATTCCCTCACGTGTAGGCGTAGGATCGAATTGTTCGGTATCCGTATGTGTCGTCCCGACGATAATTTTCTTATTGCTAAACGGAACGATATATTGTGTTCCTTGTGGGATGAGCACCGGACTGTCTTTAGTAAACACGGGTGATGCCAAATGAATGATTTCAGCTTTTTGGTGAGAGACGACGGGTTGAAGGTTCAAGGTGTGTAACCATTCATTCGCCCACGCACCTGCTGTTAATACGATTTGGTCAGCTTCCAAACGCTCCCCATCGACAAATAATTCTCCAGACTCATTGATGGTTGCATTGGCATGAAGCATTGTGACGCCATTTGCTTCTGCTGTATTCTGAGATTGTTGACGAGTTTTTCGCCATCAACTCGCGCGCCGCCTTCGACATATAAGCCGTATGGTTCAACTGGTGTGACGGTTGTATAATCAGCAAAGTTATCACGGTCGAGAGGGATGAGCTCTCCGATTTCTGGTGCATCGAGACGTTTCTTCTTTGCACGCTCGAGCATTTGATCTCGTTTTTCTTTAGAGGGACTGAGGGCGATGGCGCCGCTACGATAAAACCCGGTGTCATCGTTACGAATCGAAGATAATTCTGCGACGAGTTTCGGATAATAGGCAGCGCCGTTTTTCACTAACGTGTACCAATCTTTATTTCGTCGTTGTGATAGCCAAGGACAAATGATGCCAGCCGCCGCTCGGGTTGCTTGTCCAGCATCTTGACGGTCAACAACGACAACATTTGCATCTGACTTTGACAACTCATAAGCAGTGCTCATGCCAAGTATGCCTCCACCAACGATGACAATTTTACGCATCGTTCTCTGCCCCTTTTCTTTTTTCAATCGCCAAAATAAACGGAGGGTCATTCGTGTGATTGATGAATTCGTATCGGGCGACAAGTGCTTCATGATGCGAGAGGGAGCATGTGAACTTCACCAATGCATCCCGTTCTTTCTTTCCTTCCTCATGACCGTAATAGACTACGATGATAATGACCGCGCCTCTTGGCATGACACTGAGCAACTGCCTGACGGACGTAATCGTAGATGATGGTGAAGTGACGATGGTTTTATCGCCGCCCGGCAAGTAACCGAGATTGAATATTGCTGCTTTTGGGCTGTGTCCATTTAGATAGGTCATTACATTGGCATGACTGTCCTGGATCAGTTCAACATTGCTATGATCAATCTGCCTGTCCTCAAGGCGTTTTTTTCGTGTGTTGGAGTGCTTCTTTTTGTATATCAAAACTGAGGACATACCCAGTATGTCCAACGACTTCTCGTAAAAATAATGTATCGTGACCGTTGCCGGCAGTGGCATCCATTGCCGTATCGCCTTCTGACAACGATTCTTCGAGTAGTGTGCGTACAAACGGTAAAATCTTAGGTACAGACAAAGTTTTTTTCCTCATTTCCTTATCATTGTTCGTCAATTAGTTTACCATGCGAGCATTGCCAGCTGCATTGAATTCGGTGTACACTGATGTTCGGTAGAAGGCAGGTGAGAACATTGCCAAAAATCATATGGCTATTAATTATCGGAATGAGTACGAACGTGATTGCCTCGTCATTTCTTTGGCCACTCAACACGATATACATTCATCAGCAATTAGGAGAGCCGCTCTCTGCAGCCGGGGTCGTTCTCATGATGTATGCAGGTGCTGGCGTCATTGGGAATATTATTGGCGGACGTTTGTTTGATCAGTTGGGTGGGTATAGGACACTCATCCTTGGGATGACGATCGCGTTAGTGAGCGCAGTTTGTTTAGCTTTTTTTCATGAATATTATCAATATATGGCCTTTTTAACAGGGATTGGTCTTGGGCACGGCATGATTGTTCCCGCCTTTTATTCTTTAGCAGGATCGTTATGGCCTGAGGGAGGTCGACGGCCGTTTAATGCGATGTACGTCGCCCAAAATGTAGGGGTTTCAGCAGGAACGGCTTTGGCAGGTGTTGTGGCTGCCTTTAATATTGAACTTATCTTTGCCGCGAACAGTTTTACATACTTGTTGTTGTTTTTATTTGCCGCGATCGCCTATCGAAATATTCAAGAGCGTTCCACGCAAGTGAAGTCACGAGAAAAAACGCCAGCTTTCAATGAGAAAAATATGAGAGCGCTAGTCATTTTGTCGGCAGGGTTCTTTATTTGTTGGCTTGCGTATGTTCAATGGTTATCAAACATCTCTGTACATATGCAAGACTTGAACATTGACTTGCGCAGCTACAGCATATTATGGACCATTAACGGGTTTTTAATCGTGCTCATGCAGCCATTAATGGCGATTGTCGTGAAAAAATGGGTGAAGACGTTAAAAGCTCAGTTGCTCGTAGGTGTAACGGTTTTTGCAGCTGCCTTTGCTGTACTGACAGGTGCAGAAGTATTTACCGGTTTTCTCGTTGCGATGCTTATTTTGACTGTTGGTGAACTTTTTGTTTGGCCTGCTGTGCCTACGATTGCCAATAAGATGGCACCAAAAGGTAGAGAAGGGTTTTATCAAGGAATTGTGAACAGTGTTGCGACCGGTGGACGAATGATCGGGCCGTTGTTCGGAGGAATCATTGCTGATTTGTATTCGATGCATATGGTGTTTGTAACGATCCTTTGCTTGTTTGTATTTGCGTTTATTGCATTCGCACTCTTTGATCGAAGCGTTGAGAAAGAGGGATGAAAAAGCGGCACCTTCGCTCTTAGTGAAGGTGCCGCAAACATTACTCATAGCGTGGCACTGGCTGTTTTCTTAAATAATCACGAATCGATTTTTTAAGCTTCCCAGTGAGTTTCTTTCGTTTATTCTGCTTTTTAGAATGAACGGCAGGTTCTCTGTCGTTTAAGATCTCGTGTACCACGTTGCACCCTCCTTCCAAGATCATGATTGCTTACGTATAGTATACGCTTATTTTCAATTTCATGCTCGTGGAATTTAAGAGCGGGTAACAAATGGCTAAACTGCCTGTCAGCCTTGACATTGACGAATTTCGAGCCTACAATGGCAATATCAAGAAATATGCAAAAGTAGCGATTTACCTGCTCAACAGTTGGAGCGGTGTATGCAAAATGTCTCCGAAGAGGGAGGCATTTTTCATTAAATCGAAAATGAAACCAAACATAAGTATTAATTGTTGTTTAAAAAGGAGGCGTCCTTTATGGCCTTTCCACATGACAAGATTGAGCAGAAGTGGCAAGCATATTGGGAGAATAACAAAACATTTAAAGCGGATACATCAAAAACGGATCAACCGAAATTTTACGCATTGGACATGTTTCCGTACCCATCCGGTGCAGGGTTGCACGTCGGTCATCCTGAAGGATATACAGCGACAGACATTCTTTCAAGAATGAAACGGATGCAAGGATACAATGTGCTTCATCCTATGGGCTGGGATGCATTTGGTCTTCCAGCAGAGCAATACGCATTGGATACGAACCAACACCCAAACACGTTTACCGAAAAAAACATCGGAACGTTCAAGCGTCAAATTAAAGAACTTGGGTTCTCTTATGATTGGGATCGCGAAATTAGCACGACCGATCCAGATTACTATAAATGGACACAATGGATCTTCATTCAACTGTACAAGCAAGGTCTTGCGTATGTCGATGAAGTAGCGGTGAATTGGTGTCCGGCATTAGGCACTGTTTTAGCGAACGAAGAAGTGATTGATGGGGTCAGTGAGCGCGGCGGACATCCTGTGGAAAGACGCCCGATGAAACAGTGGATGCTTCGGATTACAGAATATGCAGACCGGTTGCTTGACGATCTTGATGAGTTGGATTGGCCTGAGAGCATTAAAGATATGCAACGCAATTGGATTGGTAAATCAACGGGAGCAGAAGTGTCTTTTCATATTGAAGGTCATGAAGTGAACGTATTTACGACACGTCCAGATACACTATTTGGTGCAACGTACATGGTATTAGCACCGGAACATCCACTTGTAGATCAGGTGACGACAGCTGAGAAACGAGAAGCGGTGCAAAAGTATCAAAAACAAGTCGGAACGAAAAGTGATCTTGAACGTACAGATCTGGCAAAAGAGAAGTCTGGTGCGTTTACTGGAGCGTACGCAACAAACCCTGTGAATGGGGAGCGTATCCCTGTCTGGATTGCGGATTATGTGCTCATTAGTTACGGGACGGGAGCGGTAATGGCAGTTCCTGGCCACGATGAGAGGGATTTTGAGTTTGCAAAGACGTTCGACTTGCCGATTCGAGAAGTCGTTTCCGGAGGAGATCTCTCCGAGGAGGCATTTACCGGAGATGGTGAACATGTGAACTCTGAGTTTCTGAACGGACTCATGAAAGAAGAGGCGATTGAACAGATCGTCGCTTGGCTTGACGACAATGGTAAAGGTAAGAAACAAACGACGTATCGCCTTCGCGATTGGTTGTTCAGCCGCCAACGTTACTGGGGTGAGCCAATTCCAATGATTCATTGGGAAGATGGCAGTTTAACACCTGTCGCTGAGGAAGAACTGCCACTTACTTTGCCAGATTTGGATGAGTTCAAACCGTCAGGCACGGGTGAATCCCCGCTTGCCAATGCAAACGATTGGCTCGAAGTGACCGATCCGAATACCGGAATGAAAGGTCGTCGGGAAACGAACACGATGCCACAATGGGCAGGGAGCTGCTGGTATTATTTACGGTTCATCGACGCACATAATGAAGAAGCACTTGCTGACCCAGAATTGTTAAAACAATGGTTGCCTGTTGATATTTATATCGGCGGAGCAGAACACGCCGTTCTTCACTTGTTGTACGCTCGTTTTTGGCATAAAGTACTTTACGATATTGGGGTCGTGCCGACGAAGGAGCCTTTTCAAAGGCTTTACAACCAAGGATGATTCTTGGTATGAACAACGAGAAGATGAGTAAATCAAAAGGCAACGTCGTCAATCCAGATGATATCGTTGCTTCACATGGAGCAGATACATTACGTACGTACGAAATGTTTATGGGTCCGCTTGACGCATCCATCGCTTGGTCGACAAATGGCTTGGATGCATCACGCCGCTTCCTTGACCGGGTTTGGCGTTTACTCATTGAAGAAGATGGCACACTTACAAGTAAAGTTGTAGACGATGCGGGTACGGACCATCCGTTACTCACAACGTACCATCAAACGATCGATAAAGTGACTGTCGACATGACGCATTTGCGCTTTAACACAGCGATTAGTCAGCTCATGGTATTCATTAATGCGGCGTACAAAGAAGAGGCACTACCTCGAGTGGCGATTGAAGGCTTTGTGAAAATGCTCTCGCCAATTGCTCCGCACATTGCTGAAGAGTTATGGGAGAAGCTTGGGGGAACGACGACGATTACGTATGAAGCGTGGCCAGTTCTCGATGAGCGTTACCTCGTCCAAGATGAAGTAGAAATTGTCGTTCAAGTGAACGGCAAAGTAAGAGCGAAGCTCGTGATGGCTAAAGATGCGACGAAAGAACAAATGGAAGAGATTGCGCTGTCTGACGAGAAAGTAGCAGCGAATATTGAAGGAAAAACGATTCGAAAAGTCGTTGCGGTTCCTGGTAAACTCGTCAACGTTGTTGCAACGTAACGAAAAACCTGGTTGTCATTGTGACAGCCAGGTTTTTGTATACACGTAAGAAAGGGGGATAACGATGCAAAGAATCATACTCATCGGGCCGATCTGTAGTGGCAAAAGTTCGGTTGCAGATGAACTAACCAAACGATTAAACATGCCCCGGTGTGCCCTTGATGACGTTCGCTTCACGTATTACAAAGAGATGGGTTTTCGTGAAGATAAGCAAAAGCAGATCCATGAGCAAAAAGGATTTGCCGGAGTGCATGACTATTGGAAACCATTCGAAGCTCACGCTGTCGTAAGGACGCTCGATGACTACCCGTCTCACATTATTGATTTCGGAGCAGGACATTCTGTGTACGAGGACCGGAATTTGTTTAAGAAAGTACGTGAAGCTATGAAAGACGAGGCCCATGTCTTTTTACTACTTCCAAGTGCTGATGAGAATGAGTCGGTCGATGTGTTGAACGAAAGAGTGATGAATTTGACAACGGAGCAAGCCGTTCTGAACATCAATCGCCATTTCGTCCGCCATCCGTCCAACCGTAGGTTGCGACGCACACGGTGTATACGAAGTACAAAACGATTGCACAAGTGGCAGAGGAGATTACCGAGCTCATGAATATGAAATAACATGCTATACTAAAGTCTGTATAGTAGGATTGAACAATATAAGGGGGAAAACATTGCGATACGCACTTCATTTTCTCGTTGCTGTATTACTCACTGCATTTTCATACTATTCAGGTAGTCTGATCGTTACAGATGAGCATTTCGTTTGGCAGTCTCTCGTCATCGGTTTCACTGTTGTTTCTATGGGTGCATTGACTGAGAAGCTCGGTGCACCGATCTGGCTCATCGTCTTGATGCCATTCCCGATTGGTATGAGCTTGCTATTTATGTTTTTAGGAGAGTTGGTCGGGGTTTGGCCATTGCATATGCCGTTACGCTCACGATTTATACGATCCTTCATATGTTCGTAAGTTACTTGTTTCACTTTCATTCGCTCATCCCCGCTTGGAAGTTATCTAAACGTACGGTAAAGCCCGTTTGACAAAGAGCCCGTTATCTTATACGGTTTTTACAAAAAAGTAGGACTGAAACGATGGAAAACCGAATGAAAGAACTCCGGAAAGCGCAACGACTATCACAAGAAGGCGCCGCTAGTCTTCTCGGTGTATCTAGACAAACGATTATTTCTATTGAAAAAGGGGTGTATAACCCGTCGTTACCTCTTGCGTTTCAAATTGCTAAGCTGTTCGATAAGAAAATTGAAGAAGTGTTTCTATTTGAAGAATAGCCGCCAACGTGCGGGGATTGAAAGCCGATCATGATGTGGAAGATTACGATAATTTTTTGAGACGATAGTATAAGCGTATTAAACGATCGATAAATGGTTTCTTGATTTTGAGATTAAGGGGAGTAAAACGCGTAGCTAAAGGTCATAGAGAAATGGGTGTGACGATCATTTGTACTCACACATAGTCAAAAGCCATGTTGATACCCCTTAACAGGTGTTTAAGGTGATTTTGTTTCCAATCGATGGACGTTTCATTCCAAACAGACGTTTATGGAAGCAGATCGAGCGTTTTAAAGAAAATGAACGACAGTCTACTTCCATAGTTTTCTTCATTCTCACAATCATTCAGACGCTTTGCCGCGCTCACAATGAAAACGATGTCTGGGTATCATCATACGGTATAAAATTGCGAGACAGTCACTTAGCTATAGTCGAGGCAGTTTTTTGATTCAACATATGTAGATTGTTACGTCCGCAATCTAGATAGAATGAACTTAAGATTTTCCTGATTTGCGCTGTTGGGTGTTGGGTTGGAAGGGTAGCGCGGTGCTGGGTGCCATTTTGCTCGCAGTATGTTCCAACTGGAGCGCAGATTCAATGCCCATAAGCGAGCAACCTGTCGGCCCAGCAGGGCCGAAGCCAAATCCGACTCGGTTCGGCACGGTTCGCGCCGACGTCTTGTGGGTACTTCGGGGCGAGGGTGTACACATGACCCGGTGATCTGTTACCGAGTTTGCTCATTCTGTTACCTAGTTTAGGAGAATAAATCGCTTTTTCTGCGATTTTCGCCAACTTGAGAACAGTTCGGGCGCAACTCGAGCACAGTTTGTTTTCGCTTTCCACTGCAGGCGGATGCTTGCAGTCCAGACTATAAGTGCAACATCACCTCTCACTGCGCTCCGCTTGTGCTCGCTGTGTTTACTTTACAGTCCAGACTACAAGTGCAACATCGGTGATCAAAGTACGCCCACCGTGTTTTCTATGCACTCCAGAGCACAAGGGCAACATTACCTCGCCGCTTCGGTATGTGGAAAAGTCCAAATGCCTCATAAGTTCATATTTGTGACATTTGAGAAAGAAAAATCATGATTTTAAACGTGAATGTGCACATAAATGGTGTCAACTGTCACAAATATTGCGATTTGTGACAGTTGCGTGCCGAAAGTGCCCGGTTTGAAGGCTGGATTGTCACATACGTGACCAGCCGTCACATGCTTGTGCCAGGTGGTAAGCCTCGGTCACGACTTTTTACCCTTCGGCAAACGTTTCTCGTGTTGCCCGCAACCTTTGCAGTGACGAACAACGATCGACAACGAAGTTGTCGATGTGCAATGAGAAGAATTTCAACACGCACTATGCAAGCACTCACCCGCAAAGGCCCAACTCGGTCATCTGATTCAATGAATTTCTTTAGTTCACCCTATCTAGATCGCCAAAAACCAATATACCCCAATTTCCCGGTGCGTAGAATGTGGACTTTTCCTCGCTACACCGTCACGCTCGCAAAATGGGAGGTTTACTGAAAAACCGGATGTGTGTAAGAGCTCATCCGGTTTTTCAGTCGTCTCGGAGCTTCCCGTACGTGCCAAAGATGGTCATAACACTTCCTCGCCTAATTTGTTGTTAAATGGCTTAACTCGGTGTTTCATCATCTAATGCAGCGTTTTTACCTGCTGTATACCCTGTAGAGAATGCTACAGTAATATTAAAGCCACCTGTGTAGCCGTGAATGTCGAGTACCTCACCACAAAAGTATAAGCCTCGTTTCTTTTTGGAGGCCATCGTTTTCGGAACGATTTCTTTTATGGATACCCCTCCACCGGTGACAAAGGCTTTCTCGATGGAAAGTGTTCCGTTTGCTCGTAATGGAAATGCTTTAAATAGACGGGCAAGCTCTTCAAGCTGCACAGTCGTTACGTTGCGCAAAGGCATATCTTTGTCGACATTTCCATGCTCTAGAAGCAGTGCTAAGTAACGTTCAGGTGCGACGTTGCTCAGCGCATTTTTAATACTTTTTGCTCCGTCATCGCTTTTTCTTTGCTCAAAATGTTGTACGAGTTTGTGTACGCTCGTTTCTGGATACAAGTCAATCGTTAGTGTGACCGGGTTTTCGGGATGTTTCTTTCGTTCTTTCACGACGTATTGGCTACAGCGGAGTGCAATCGGTCCAGAGAGACCGAAGTGGGTGAAGAGCACGTCGCCTTCGTGCGTCACGATTGTTTTCTTCTTTTTGTTCCAAACCGTCATTTGAACATCTCGCAAAGATAAGCCTTGTACGGTCTTACTCTTAATGAACGGTTCGTTTAATGTAATCGGAACTTCAGTAGGATAGAGATCGGTGACGGTATGACCTGCAGCCTTCGCCCACGGGTAAGCATCACCTGTGCTTCCGGTGTGTGGCACACTTGTCCCCCCTGTAGCGACGATGACGGCATCGGCGTTGCTCTTGGCCGTTTTCTAACCGAATACCAGCAATTTGATCTGCTTGAATGATCAAACTTTTGACGCGTTGGTTCGTTTGAATCGTGACACCGAGCCGTTTAATCTCCCGAAGCAACGTTTCTACAACAGTTTGAGCTTTATCTGTAACCGGGAACATGCGCCCCATATCTTCCTCTTTTAAGCGGATGCCGAGGTTTTCAAAGTAAGCGATAATGTCCTCATTATTAAAGACGGAAAAGGGACTGTGCATAAATTTTCCGTTGCCGGGGATGAAAGATATGAGCTGCCCTAATTCCATACGGTTTGTCACATTGCACCTGCCACCTCCAGAGATGGCTAACTTGCGCCCGAGCTTCGTTCCTTTATCAACAATTGTTACATGTGCACCTTCAGTTGCAGCGGAGACTGCAGCCATTAATCCTGAAGCCCACCGCCGATAATGATGATTCTTTTCATACGTTTTCTCCTTTTTTATCTTGTCCTTCGTCATCATATCACAGCCGTTTTCCAATTCGCTACACAGCCTCACCCCGTACAATTGTTGAAAGTAGATACGTTTTTCACTTATTGTGGATGTAGATACGAACTGAAGAAGAGGTGAGAGAGGACGATGAAACGATTCTCCTATCAAACAGATAAGCATAGTGATATGATTGAAATTACCGATGATTTGCACGAATGGGTGCAATCCGAAGGATTTACAAACGGTGTGCTCACCGTATTTAACCTTCACACAACCGCTGGCATAACCATTAATGAAAATGCGACCCGGATGTAAAAACCGACTTTCTTCGCAGAATGAACGAAACGTTCCCTTGGCATGACGACAATGATCGTCACGGTGAAGGAAACAGCGCTGCCCATATGAAAGCGAGCACGGTCGGTGCGAGCGAGACCCTTCTTGTCGAAGGTGGCAAACTCGTTTTAGGGACGTGGCAAGGTGTTTATTTCTGTGAATTTGATGGACCGAGACGAGCACGAACAGTCGTCGCCTCGTTCCAAGCTGAACGCTAAATAATCGTAAGGAGAGGGATGACATGAGCAGGAGAGGTAGAGGTGGAGGTCGACCGAGAGCATCTTCAAGAAGACCGGGAGGAGCTAGAACAAACCGGCCATCTGGGAGAAATCGACCGAGAGCATCTAGTTCAGGTGGCGGTAATTTTAGAAAACAGAGCAACTCTTCAAGTGGAGGAGGTCGCGGAGGTTCGTTTCTCGGCGGCATGGCTGTAGGATCGATGATGGGAAGAAGACGAAGACGTGGTGGTGGCTATGGATACGGCAGAGGTCATGCCGGTGGATCTGGCGGACTAATGGGCATGATCGGTTGTTTCGGTATGCTTTTAGTCATCGGCGTTATCGCATTTATTTTGTATCTGTTACTCGGCTAATGGGAGAATAATCACAAGCAAAGTAGCAGTTCGGATAATGTTTCTAAAAATACTTGGTAACGTATTACGGAGAGGTTCAAGTAAGGGCAATAAGCTCTGTGGGGGACCTTGCCACGAATTTGGCAAGGTTCTTTTTTGTGAACGCTTCTACATATGGTAAAATGCGAGAGATGAGTAGGTGAAGGGTGCGTTGAAAAGGTATGGCAGAAAATAAACTCGTGCGCGGGACGATGATGTTAACAGGTGCAACTTTATTTTCCCGTGTGCTTGGACTTTTATACATATTTCCGTTTACGGCGATGGTCGGACAACAAGGGAATGCATTGTATTCCTATGGATATTTACCGTATACACTTTTATTAAGTCTCTCCACTTTAGGCATTCCGATGGCAGTGTCTAAATTTGTGGCGAAGTATCATGCGATGGGGGATTATAAGACAGGTCATCGGCTATTTCGGTCATCGCTTTTGGTGATGGCAATCACCGGCTTTTTATCATTTTTATTGTTATTTTTCTTAGCACCTTGGATTGCTGAAGGGGTATTGCCTAATAATGACCCGACGGGGAATCGGACCGAAGATGTGGTGTTCACAATCCGTATGGTGAGTATCGCGCTTATTATTATACCGATCATGGGTGTCATACGAGGGTACTTTCAAGGGTTTCAGTCGATGGGTCCTACAGCAATTTCTCAAGTCGTTGAACAGATCTTTAGAGTTAGTTTTATTCTTATCATTACGTTTCTTATTTTACAAGTTGGGGATGGCTCGATTGGGACGGCGGTAGGTTGGGCGACCTTTGGAGCATTTATTGGCGGGCTTGGTTCATTTCTCGTGCTCTTCTACTTTTGGCAGAAAAGAAAAGCAGGAATCTATGCCCAAATCAGCGAATCTAACACAGGAGCCGAGGAGCTTCCGCTACGAGGGATGTATAAGGAACTTATACGTTATGCGTTGCCTCTTTCGTTTGTAGGACTAGCGATTCCTCTTTATCAGCTTATAGACATGGCAACATTTAGCTCAGCGATGACGAATGGTTTTGGCGTGAGCGATGGGGAAGCTGAAACAGCCTTCGGGATCTTCGTAAGGACGAGCCATTCGGTAATTCTTATACCTGTAGCCGTCGCAACAGCGATGAGTGTGAATATCATCCCTGCGATTACCCGCTCGAATACAAAGGGCGCAATCGATGAAATGAAGTCCTACATTACGAAGAGTTTGCAACTCATTTTGTTTTTTACTGTTCCAGCAATGGTCGGTCTCATTCTTCTTTCCGAACCGGCGTTTGCGGCACTGTTCGGGATGGAAGACTACGTGCTCGGTGGCCACATTCTTGGAATGTATGCGCCAGCTGCTGTATTGTTCTCGTTGTTTGCCGTGACAGCTGCAATGCTTCAAGCATGAATCGGCAAAAGCAAGCCATTACAGGCTATTAATCGGCCTTGTACTGAAGTTGTCGTTAAACTATATACTCATTTCGTTATTTGGTCCCGGTGGGGCGGTATTTGCGACGTTAATCGGATATACAAGTGCGATTGTTTATAATATCATTGCGATCATTCGCCACACTGGTTATTCCATCATACCATTAGGAAAACCAGCACTACTCACAGTGGGAATCTCCTTTGTGATGGGGCTATCGGTATGGATTGTTCGTGAAGGAGGACTCGTTCTTTTTGATGCAACAACGCAACTTGGTCTCACATCTGTGTTGTTCTTCGGCGTTCTTACGGGTGGATTAGTGTTTATGATTCTCACGATTCGTTTAGGTTTAGCGGGTTCCGTACTTGGAGATCGTTTTAAGATGTTAAGAAACTGACATAACTGTGGTAGAAAAAGCATGCTAGAATGAAAGAATCATTTCCAAATATTAGGCAGGTGAGGATATGCTAGCACGGTTTCGAGCGTTTGACTGGATTTTTATTTGCACGGTTTTGGCACTTTCGGTATTCGGACTGCTCATGGTATATAGTGCTAGTTATCCTGCGGCAATAAACAGTGGCAGTCCGGCGACTTCTGTAGTCAGTCGGCAAGTTGTGTTTTTCTTTATCGGTATCGCGCTGTTTCTCATCGTCATGAATTTCCGTTATCAATTTTTCAAGCAATTAAGCCCGATTATTATTGTCGGTTCGTTAATTTTGCTTGTGCTTGTGCCGTTTATCGGTATTGAAGATAAAGGAGCAACCCGGTGGATATCCATTGCTGGCTTTACAATCCAGCCTTCGGAGTTCGTAAAGCTAGGTGTGGTGATTTACTTAGCAGCGGTGTATTCCAAAAAGCATCAATACATTAATCGTTTTGTAACCGGCGTACTGCCACCACTCGTCCTTGTCGTTTTCGTATTTACCCTCATTCTTGCGCAACCCGACCTCGGTACCGCAGTTACGATTTTACTCGTAACCGGAGTGATTATCTTTTTGTCGGGGGCAAGATTACGACACTTAATAATGCTTGGTACCTTATCGGCAGGTTCAGTTGCTTTTCTTGTGACCCAAGAGGAGTACAGAATGAACCGGATCCTTGCGTTCATGGACCCGTTTGCACACCAAGAAACTCATGGACATCAACTCATTCAATCGTACTATGCGATTGCCAACGGGGGTGTGACAGGGACGGGTTTTGGACAAAGTATACAAAAGCTCGGTTACTTACCAGAACCACATAATGACTTTATCTTGGCAATTATTGCTGAAGAAACCGGCATTTTTGGTGTAGGTTTTGTTATTCTTTGCTTCTTAATCATCGGTTTTCGAGGAGTCATTATCGGCAGTCGGTGTAAGACGATGTTTGGCTCATTGCTCGCGTATGGTTTTGTGTTCATGTTTATGTTCCAATTCATTTTTAACGCAGGCGCGGTTAGCGGCACGATGCCAATCACAGGAATTACGTTGCCATTTGTCAGTGCAGGAGGGTCATCCCTCATCGTTTCCTTTGTTGCAGCGGCAATTGTAGCGAACATATCAAGGCAAAATGCGAAAGAACGAGAACAAAGCATGGATGATGAAGTTCAACAAGACGATTCACAAGTGACGATGGCGAGTGGCCAACGTTAGGAGGGATCACAATGCTCGTCGTAGGTTTCGGAAAGCTAGGGCAGGCGATCGTTTCGGCACTTCACAATCACGGGGTCGAGGAAGTGAAGGTGTACAATCGGACGGTAAGCAAAGCAGCAGAAGTAGCGGGAGTTGCCGTCGTTAAACCCGAGCAGTTCTCTTACGAAAACCAAGTCATCATCGCCCTTCCGGCTCATGTATATGAGCCGTTTTTTTTGAAATATGCCAAAGCCTTCCCGGAGGATTGTCAGTTTTTTTATACGGCAACGAATCTAGATTTTAACGACGTCTCAGCTCTGTTAACAAAACAACAGCGGGCGACTTCAGTGAAGTTGCTGGGGCACGCGTATACGTTAGAGAGGGCGGGGACATTTGTCGTTTCGACGGAGGAGGATCGTCGATTATTCTCAAGCGTGACAAGCGGGGCGTTTTCAACCATCGTTGGTACAGAGTCGTCAGTTACAATGGCAAATACGATCGTGACGACAGAGACTTTGCGAGCCATTGTTTCAATTGAACAGCAATTAAAAGCGAAACATTTCGATGAACAAATGATCGAGCGAGCGATCAAGAGCATGATTCCAGGGATCGTTGAAGCCCATGTCACCGATACTCACGGTGGGTTTGCCCGTTCAATCATGGAACGTTGGGAGAATGAGAATGATGGAAAGTGAATGGCGACTAGATCGATGGTTGGCAAAAGCAGGCGTCGGCTCACGAAAAGATGTAAAAAAGCTGTTAAAGAAGAAACGTGTGAAACAAAATGGTCAGGTTGTGACTGATGCCTCGGCAAAAGTCCACATCGAACAAGATACGATTACTTTAGATGGGAACCCGATTACAGCGAACACGGGCCCGATTTATTTACTAATGAACAAGCAAAAAAATCGCGTGAGTGCGACGACAGACGCGGAGAATGTGACCGTACTAGCAGATGTGGAAGAACAGTTTCGTGCGGATTTATTTCCAGTCGGAAGGCTCGATAAAGATACGGAAGGGTTATTGTTGTTGACGAATGATGGAGACTTTGCTCATCGGCTTACATCACCGAAATATGAGATTGAAAAAGAATACGAAGTGACATTGGATGAGCTACCTGCAGATGAGGAATTACAAGCGTTGGAAAAAGGCATTCAGTTAAAAGATGGCACAGTTACAAAGCCAGCCAAACTCCAGCGGGATAACAAGTCCGATAAGCCGACAGTTACAATTACCCTTACCGAAGGGAAATATCATCAAGTGAAGCGGATGTTTGGGGCACTTGGGCGCGAGTAACGGAATTAAAGAGAATTCGAATCGGTTCGTTATCATTGGACGAAGACCTTAAACCAGGGGAGTACCGAGAGTTAACTACCGATGAACTCAAAAACCTATTTCGTTATATCCATTAAAAAAGACCAGCTCTTCGTCGAGGAGCTGGATTTTGTATGTTTACGTGTATGGTTTCTATGAGGCTTGACTTTTGCGACTTGAAGTCCATTTACCGCGACTCGGACTGTGAACAAGATTGTTATATTCCAAAACATTCAAGTCACGTTGTATCGTTCGCTGCGTAATTCCGAATTCATCAACCAGTTCTTGAGTTGTTACCGTGCCTTCTTTACGAATAAACAAGTAAATTGACTTAATTCTAATAAGCATCCGGTCGGTTGAAGATCGCAAATAACCACTCCCTCGATCAAGATGGAACCGGGGAAACGATGGATAATCTCTCTATATAATCCGTCGCAGGCACTAGACAATCGACTAGACCAATCTAAGCTTGTTGTATTCGTGTTGTGACAGGTCCGCGCAATGTCTGGTGTCCCTGATTCCTCCTCATTGTACTACACCCGTAAAGTAAGATCAAAAGAACTTTTACGCATCAAATTGAAACAAGTCGGTAGATAAATACCGCTCGCCTGTGTCGCAAGCAATGGCAACAACGACATCGCCTGGTAGCAAACGTTTCGCTAGTTCAATTGCCGCAAAACAAGCAGCACCAGACGACGGTCCAACAAGAATGCCTTCTTCTCGTGCCAGTTTGCGTACTGTATCGTAGGCATCTTCATCAGAAATGCGATCGATATCATTGTATACAGACTGATTTAAAATCGGAGGGACAAACCCAGGGGACGTTCCTACTAATTTGTGGGGTCCTGGTTTTCCACCAGAAAGTACCGGTGAGCCTTTCGGTTCGACAACACGTACAGTAAGGTCTGGATAGTATTCACGTAATGCTTCGCCCGTGCCCGTAATCGTGCCACCTGTTCCAGATGCCGCAACAAAACCTGCAAGCGGTTGGTTTAGTGAAGAAATCGCTTTATGAATTTCTTGAGCTGTCGTTTTACGGTGGGCATCAGGGTTTGCTTCATTTTCAAATTGCATCGGCATAAAGCTATTTGGAATTTCTTTCGTTAGTTCGTGCGCACGATCAATGGCTCCTGGCATCTTTTTGTCGCCAGGCGTGAGTACCACTTCAGCGCCGTATGCTTTAAGAAGGTTAATTCTCTCTTGGGACATCGTATCTGGCATCGTTAAAATGCAACGGTAGCCTCTCACAGCCGCATTCATCGCTAACCCGATTCCTGTATTTCCAGAAGTAGGTTCAATAATTGTTGTTTCAGATGTAATCTTGCCTGCTTGTTCGCCTTGGACAATCATCTCTCTTGCCGCTCGGTCCTTTACACTACCGCTTGGGTTTTGGTACTCAAGCTTTAAATACACATCTGCAGCAGCTTCTGGAACAATGCGGTTGAGCTTCACAAGGGGTGTATTGCCGACGAGTTCGTCAATTTGGTTATATACATGCATGATCTTCACTCCATATTCTAGTTAATGCTTATTAATCAGATCGTCTTTCTATTATAACGAAGAAGCCGAGTTCTTAAAAGAAGCACCTATTTCTAAATGCCAGGTTTTGAGATACGATAATGAAGAGAAGAGGGTTAAAACGGAGTGAACAAAAATGGAAACTCATTATTTTTTTGCAATCCCTATACCAAGGCCAATCGGTCAGAAAATCCAAACCGTGAGTGAGCAGCTAAACGTTGCGAAGTACTATCGCCAAGTTACCCACTGCCAAGATTATCATATTACCCTAAAGTTTTTAGGGGGATGACCGATACTCAGTTTAGAGATCTTCAAACCTTCACACAAAAAATCGCTGAAGAGGTGGCACCGTTTGACATCACGCTTTCACGAGTAGAGGCATTCGGAAACCGTGAAACACCACGTGTGTTATATGTCGGTGTTGATGGAGGATTGCCGCTCGTCAATTTGCAAAAAAACGTTGAGGCGCTTTCTGTTCAAGCAGGATTTCGAGCAGAGCAGCGGGCGTATACCCCGCATGTTACACTCGCCAAAAGATCCAACGGGTGCGCAAGCGATACACATTTGCATGACGAAACGGTTGCAGAACGTTGGACGGTGCCGGGGTTTTGTCTATATCGAGTAAATCACGGGCAAACCCCTCGTTATGAACAACTTCGTCAGTTTATCTTCACGGGATGAGGGAAGCACCATGAAGCGACATACAAAATTTATCGTGTTCTTGGCTCAACTCGTAGGGTTTTACGGCTTCATTTACTTGGAACGTGGGCAAGTCATTTTTTACCGTTACCCGTTCCAGGCAGTGTGATTGGCATGATTTTATTGCTACTTCTATTGTACACAGGAATCATCAAACTTCACTGGGTTGAACAAGGAGCAAGGATTTTAATTATGCATTTGCCGTTATTATTTTTGCCGATCATGGCTGGGCTTATCCAACATCAAGACTTGTTACAGCCGACCGGGTTCTTTATGTTACTTGCAACAGTTGTGAGCACATGGCTCGTTATGATTATCGCTGGGTTACTGAGCCGCAAAATGATGAAAAAAGGCGGCGAACAGTATGAATGAATGGCTAATCGCGATTATTTTTATACTGCTTACTGTCGGTATTTATATGCTAGCTAGAAAATTGCATGAAATGCATAGAGCGTTATACACGATGCCATTTATAACAGGTACAGTTTTTCTCGTCGTGTTACTCATTGTTTTTCAAATCCCATATGAAACCTATCAGATCGGTGGAGAGTGGCTAGAAATGTGGCTCGGACCAGCAATTGTAGCGTTAGCCGTGCCACTTTATAAAGAGAGACACACATTAAAGAAATACTTCCTGCCGATTATGGTTCCGGTGCTAACAGGTGCGGCTACAGGCGTTGTCAGCGTGTATGCATTTGCGGCAGTTGCCAGTATAGATCGATCGAGTATACATGCACTCGTGCCCAAGTCAGTCACCGCTCCGGTTGCGATGGACATCGCTGAGGCGCTACAAGCAGAGCCTTCTGTTGCTGCATTGTTTGTGCTTGTTGCCGGAGTGAGTGGTGTGTTGCTCTCTTCTGTAACCTTTCGAATGTTTAACATTGATCACCCGTTAGCTCGTGGAATTGCTTTAGGCGCTTCTGCACATGCCATCGGCACAGCAATTGCCATGGAAAAAGACTCACTTGAAGGGGCAGCAAGTTCCGTATCAATGACGATTAGTGCACTTCTTCTTTCAATGCTCACCCCCTTACTTGCTTTTATACTGATTTAAGACAGGAGAAATGGATATGGTTCACCTCATAAAGGTTCATGACTATGTCTCGCGGTATGAAAATGACATTCATCGATATCCCAATCAATTTACGCGACTGAAACGGGAAAAGTGGGAGAAGATGAAAAAGAATTGGCAGCAAGCAAATGCAGGAGGAAATGTGGAAGAAGACTGGTTTGAAGACACAAGCCCAAAGTTCTTTCGCCACCCATTCCAACGGTTGAGAAAATCAAATAAAGACAAACAGGCTGGGCGAGTGGTCACAGAGGACCCGGATCAATTGTATGCAAATAAAACCATCGAACAGCTGAAGAAGATGTTTCACTATGACGTCTTTCAAACGCAATTGAATTGGGCATCGTCTTCACTGTTCGGGGAATCTTACCTAGAAAGCAAATATCGTTTTGATACGCGGCTGCGCCAACTCATTCAAGATGTTCCCGACAATTTCTTGCTTTTGTATCATCCTGTATTGCGAGTGCAACGTGCAGAAGTTCAGCTCGATGTGATCTTACTTTCACCGACAGAGGTGTACGTTGTAAATTTCTTAGAGATGGAGAACAATGCGGTTGTTCGCGCCTCAAATGAGCGGTTTTGGCCAGTCGTGGGCAAGTATGCAAAAGCACAGCTGTTAAACCCAATGATTGCTCAGGAAAGGTCATTTTCAATCATTCGCTCGATCTTACAAAAAGAAGAGATTCAACCGAATATATCCATGCTATTAATCGCCCCAGATGGGTATATTGATGATCATCATGCACGTGCGGATTTAAAGAAAGTGGATCGGGCGAATTACAGCAGATGGTTATCGACACTACAAGCGCATCGCTCACCACTAAAAAAACAACAAATTGACGTTGCGCGCGCTTTGTTGAAGTATAGCAAAACGTCGCACATGCCGTACTCGAGACCGAGTGCAGAAGACGACGGTGAATAAGCTCCTATCGTGATAAACACAATTGACTGCCCTTTCGTTCATCTGCTATGATATACGTTGATTATCCTAACCGTAAAACGGTTAAGCGACCATGTGAATGCACACTGTTTGTCTAGTTCAGCAGTGTAATTGCTCTTGAATGCGCCACTGTAGAAAAATGTCGGCGCCTTATTTTTTCCCTTGTATGACCGGACATTTAACGTTCAAGTGTGTAATGACCATTACATCCTTCATACTTAGTAGATTTCTGATGACAAATGCTGAGCGTATTTAACAATGCTCAAATATTTAAAAGGATACCCGCCATGACACATTTCGATATGCAGACAAGAGTGAAAAGGAAAAAGTGGTTGGAAATGCTATTAGGCGCGGATTGGAATCTCGAGCCTGCTGGCGGTTCAACAGGGGAAGCATTTATTGCTCACGACGGTAGTCGTAAGCTTTTTTTGAAGTGCAACTCTTCACCGTTTTTAGCGGTTTTGTCGGCAGAGGGAATTGTTCCGAAACTGCTTTGGACAAAGCGCTTGGCAAACGGCGACGTGATTACTGCGCAACGCTGGGTTTACGGTCGCGAATTGTCAAGCACAGAGATGCAAAAACGAGAAGTTGCGGAACTTCTGCAACAAATCCATGCATCTTCGGATTTATTAGAGATGTTAAAACGGATTGAGAATCAAGTATCGACACCTGATGTATTACTCGGTAACCTAAAGAGAAAGGCCATCTTCCAAAACAACACACCATCTAGTTGGTTGCAAGACGCCTTTTTGTTTCTAGAAGAAAACAAGCATAAGATTGAACATGACGAGTTTGTCGTTTGTCACTGCGACTTGAATCATAACAATTGGATTATGGAAAAGGACGATTCGTTATTTCTAATTGACTGGGACGGAGCTTCTGTCGCCGACCCTGCACTTGATCTTAGTGTTCTTTTGCATTGGTACGTGCCAAAGAACAAATGGCTTGACTGGTTAAGTCACTATGGATAGAACTTGATGATTCGATAAAGAAACGAATGCATTGGTACATTGTGATGCATACGGTTGAGTATATTCTCGACTTGAACGAGAACGACCATGATGAAGTGAACAGCTGGAAGCGCTATTTAGCATCACTGCTCACACCCATTACGAATAAATAATACGAGAAGATAAATGTGTAAGAACTTTGGTAGAACAACCTAAAGCCCCGGGGGTGCTCTCGCTCTGCTGAGCTAGCATACCTCGGGGATCTTTCGTCATGAAGCCTACGACGAAACTGTTTGACGTGTGTTCCTCGAGAATATGAAATAACAGTAAGAAAAAGGGTGAAAGAAAGTCATGAGATTAAGAAAAAAGCCTGGGGCACTTGAGAAGCTAAGTGAACATCCTAGCATTGTCATTCCTGACCCAAAACAATACAAAGGGCGCTGGTTTGAGGCGTTTGAAGGAAGGAACGACCGAGAATTGCATGTGGAATTTGGCACAGGGAAAGGCCAATTTCTTCGCGACATGTCGGACCACTTTCCGGATGTCAATTATATCGGTGTAGAAAAGTATGAAAGTGTACTCGTCACAGCACTTGAGAAGAACATCGAAAATCATCGTGGTAAAGTGTGCTTTATTCATGGAGATGTTCGAGATGCAACAACCATTTTTGCGCCAGGTGAAATTGATCGAATCTACTTAAACTTTATGGATCCATGGCCAAAAGCTCGCCACAGTAAACGTCGGCTTACGCATAAGGATTTTTTGGAAATGTATCAAACGTTGCTGCATGAGAATGGAGAAATCCACCTCAAAACAGATAATGAAGGATTGTTTGAGTACTCGTTGCAGTCGTTTAGTGAGAACGGCTACCAATTAAAAAATATTCGAGTAAATTTACATCGAAACGAGCCTGAAGATAATGTTCGTACCGAATATGAGGAGAAGTTTTCAACGAAGGGACAACCGATTTTTCGAACAGAAGCTTTTCTTCCTAAATGAATAAAAATGGGCGGACTGTCACTTGTACCGTGACCGTCCGCCCATTTTTTCGTTCGTTATTGTTTTTCTAATTCAAGGATCGTACCCGTTTTAGCATCAACGACGAAATCCATTTGTTTCGTTTCACCTGCAGCTGTACTGGAGATTCCACCGCGATAAACATTATAGTCCAGCTCATTCTTCTCATAATGTTCTGGATTCATATGAATCCACGAACCGCTAATTGGAATGCGATGAGAGACGCTTTCCTTCACTTGTTTGAGTGCTTTTTCTGGAGAGACGGATTTGGCTGCGCAGGCTTCTTTCACTGCATATCCAGCGGCAAAACCTATCGCTGCTCCAACTAGTAGATCTTTCACCTTCATCTTCATCAACCGCCTTTTTACTTCATGATTAGTCTTAGTATATCGAGATCTCTTCGATTTGTCCAAGCGAACAAAATGTCCACGACTAGAATTTATCCGATCTTTTCGATACAATGAAACACGGATAAGTGTAGAGTGCATAAACACGGTTTGTGATTACATATGGAAAGGATGTGAAGGTCGGATCATTCGATGACCGGCTGAAAAAAATGAATAATGAGACGAAACAGATGTTTAAAACTTTGACTGAGATGGCAGGCCCTCCAGGCTTTGAGCATGACATTAGAAATTACATGAAAACGGAACTGTCTAAATACGCAGATGACGTCATTCAGGATAAACTGGGAAGCGTTTTTGGCGTGAAAAATGGAGAGAAAGACGCTCCGAAAGTAATGGTCGCGGGCCACATGGATGAAGTAGGTTTTATGGTGACTTCGATCTCAGAAAATGGCCTCATTCGCTTTCAAACGCTTGGTGGATGGTGGAGCCAAGTATTGCTCGCACAACAAGTACAAGTCATGACAGACAACGGACCGATTCCTGGTGTGATCGGTTCAACACCTCCACACCTTCTTGATGACCAAACGCGAAACAAACCGATGCCAATTAAAGAAATGTACATTGATATTGGTGCAGATGACCGTGACGACGCCAAACAGATTGGGGTTCGTCCAGGACAAGCAATCGTACCTGTTTGTGAATTTACGCCGATGGCAAACCCGAATAAAATTATGGCAAAAGCATGGGATAATCGCTACGGTGTTGGTTTGGCTCTCGAATTGATGAAAGAAGTGCAAAACGAGTCGTTGCCAAATACGTTATATTCTGGTGCAACCGTTCAAGAAGAAGTGGGACTCCGAGGGGCAGAGACTGCTGCAAATATGATTCAACCTGACCTCTTTTTTGCGTTAGATGCAAGCCCTGCCAACGATACATCCGGAAAGAAAGATCAGTTCGGTAAATTAGGTGAGGGAGCGCTGCTCCGGATCTATGACCGAACGATGATTACACACCGAGGGATGCGCGAGTGGATTTTAGATACGGCAGAAACTGAAAGCATCCCATATCAGTACTTTATTTCTCCAGGTGGGACGGACGCCGGGAAAGTGCATACGTCAAATGAAGGTGTACCGTCAGCCGTTGTTGGGGTATGTTCACGCTACATTCATACGGGTGCATCAATCTTAAACGTGAAAGATTATGAAGCCGCGAAGGCACTCATTACTACGCTCGTAAGAAAAGCGGATCGCTCCACAGTGAAGACCATCCGCTCAAATGTATAACTATTCCGTTTCAAAAATATAAGTCAACGCTTGCAATGCTTGATCGATCGTCTCAACAACGAGTTGCGATTGATTTGCCATCTCTTTTGATGGATGGTGCAAAGACTCTGGTCGGACAAGAATGACAGGCAGATTCATGGCGGCAGCTTGTCCGACGTCCATCGCAGCATTCCATTGTTTATAGTCTTCACCAAACAAGGCAATGACAACGTCAGACTTGTTTAAGAGAACTCTCGTACGCAAGTTATTTACTGCTGATGCGGCTTCATCTTTTAACACAGGGTTTGGCTGCTCACCGAGAATTTCTTCTCCGATGTTATCGGAGCGATCGTGGTGGGTCATCGGTTCAAAGAATGTGAGCGGAAGATTCTTTTCGATTGCCTTTTTCTTCACTTGTTCACGCCAGTCATCATGAATCTGACCGGCTAGGTATACATTTAGTTCCATTGCAATTCACCTCTTGTCTATAATCATCGGCTTACATGTTATACTATATCCCCGACTTTTAAAAGAAATAAACGATCATCCAACAATCGAATGAAAGCCATTAAGGAGGCAATACTATGAGAAAAGTCGATCAGAAAGAAACGTTTGAACAAGCGATTCAAGGAGAACGAGTGATCGTGATGTTTAGTGCGGATTGGTGTCCGGATTGCCATGTCATTGAGCCCGCATTGCCTCGGATTGAAGCGGACTATCCCGAAATTGACTTTATTCATGCCGACCGAGACGCATTAATTGACGTGTGTCAGCAATATGATATCTTTGGAATTCCGAGCTTTATCGGGTTTAAACACGGAAAAGAAGTCGATCGGTTTGTGGATAAAAACCGTAAAACCGAAGAAGAAGTGACAAACTTTATCGACGGTTATTTGGAGAAGTAAAAGCAGGAGGAATACCGATGTCAAACGCTCAGTCGAAATTGATCAAACAACTAAAAAACCGCTTTGAGACATTTGATGTGTCTGTCGATGAGGAAAACGAACAGATGCGCATCACTCATCCACGTTTAGATTCAGGCCTAAACCTCGATCTCGCTCGTCTTGAAACGAAATTTAACCAAAAAGGCGTTTCGGGACTCGAAGAGACGTTCAACTTTGTGGAAACTTCATTTCAAGCTATGGAGAAGAAAAAGGAGCTCAGAGGCAGTTACAATCAATCTATCCAGTCATTCGCTCCACGTCTTTTCCAGTAGAAACGAAAGAAGGTAAGACGCTCGTCTACGATGACCACACAGCGGAAACAAGAGTCTATTACGCACTTGACCAAGGCAATACGTATGCGCTTATCGATGACGGTCTCCTTGAGGAACAAGCCATTCAAAAGCAAGAAATAAAAGAAGCGGCAACGTTTAACCTTCGCGCTTTGCCAACGAGTGTGAAAGTGGATGAAGTCGCAGGCAATCGCTTTTATTTCATGAATACGAATGATGGGTATGATGCGAGCCGAATCCTTAATGAGGCATGGCTAAAACAGATAGCGAGTGAAATGACAGGAGAAGCCGTTTTTAGTGTTCCACATCAAGATGTGTTAATTGCTGGAGACATACAGAATGATCAAGGCTATGACGTACTCGGGCAGATGACGTTTCAATTTTTTAATGATGGAAGAGTACCGGTGACAGCACTTCCTTTTGCGTATCGGGATGGTGTGTTGGAGCCGATCTTTATATTGGCACGTAAAAAACCAAAAGGTGACTAAAGGAGTTCATGATGAACGTATTTTATAATGAGAAGGGCATGGGAGATGTTCTGCTCGTCACGCTAAAAGAGATTGCAATGGAGCAACGTGAAGTTGAGCGTAAAGGAGACATTGCGCGCTTATTTCATGTTGAGAGCGGCGAAACCGTCGGCTACCACTTATTTAACGTCAATCAATATGGTGGATATAAAAAGACAGGGATGCTCTCCGTTGATGATGAGCTGATCGAGCTAATGAACCGTATCTTTAAGGAGAATGATTGGGACCATGAATTTCGTGCACCCACGTCATCTTCTTTCGTCGTAGGGCATGTGGATGAGATTGATCGTCACCCTAACGCCGATAAACTGAACGTATGCCAAGTGAATGTCGGTCATGAACAGCTTCAAATCGTATGTGGCGCTAAAAATGTTGACGAAGGACAGCGAGTCGTCGTTGCGCTTCCAGGTGCATACATGCCGAGTGGCATGAAGATCCGCCCGTCAAAACTTCGTGGAGAACCGTCAAATGGTATGATCTGCTCAATTAAAGAGCTTGCCATACCGATGCCTCAAGAAGAGCCAGGTATTCTCGTCTTATCCGATGAGTACGAGATTGGTGAAGACTTTTTGGCGAAATATCATCAAAATGTTTAAGCTTGAGCACAATGTTTGAATACGAATCGTACGACACTCCAAACGGTACCGTTTGGAGTGTTTTTTTCGGCAATTTTCACGCCTAGGCGAATGTTGCTTTAAAGTGGCCGTTAAATAAGCTCGAAAGAGTGATTGCATGATCACGGCATGACGTAAGGCGAGATTATGTCGGCGTTTATCGTAAAGGACCGTCCACGTCATCGGACCCAGAGAGGATTCTTTTCATTCAATTGAGATTATAATCATACGCCAACCCTCTCGTAAGGGGTTGTTAGTATCGGTAAATGAGCAAGGAGATCGCCATTTTATCTAAGGTGATCACATAGGAATGACTTTCACTCACTTTTTTATTCAGTCTTCGATAAATCTTTCATTTGGAGGTGTTCGGAACCGATTTGCTTCTGTAAAATGGAACTTGATCCATAATTTGATAGATAGCAGGTGAATAATGATGCCAAAAGAAAAAATTCGGCAGCATTTTAAATAAAATGAATCAATACTTTTTCGGCAATGACGATCGATTGCAAAAGCAAGAGGATCGAACACCCCCCACTCGTCAGGCTGCTGTACGTAAGCCGATGAACAACAAGGATGTGCAGGAGACGAAGGCGAAGGTCATTCATAAATACCCGAAAAATGGAGAATTCCGCTTTCCGGTGGACATGGATGAGCGGCACGTTAAAAAAGAGACGCCAACCCGAATGCAGCGGCGTGAGCGCCTGAGAAAAAGCAACATCGAAAAGAACGAGAAACGACGAGGCGTAAAGAGCAGAACGAACAAAAGGAAGTGCCGAAAAAACAATACTTCAACAATCCGCATTTTTCTGTGCAAAACATTCCATCACCGGTGTATGGGTTTACGAGAGATCGGACATACAAAAGCGAGCCGCCCGAGCCGTCAGAGGAACTCACGCTCAGCAATCTTTCACAAAAACTGGCAGGAGACGTTCCTCCACCAGCAATGCAAATGGAAGATACACCCCCCGTACAGCAGGAAGTCGATGAAACGATGGACGAAGGTGCGAGTATTGAGCAACCATTTGGCGATGAAAATGCAGAGGAAGCGACCGAGCCAGTAGTCACAGAACCCACCTCACTTGAAGAGGACTCGTTACAACCAATGGAGCCGGTCGCACGAGAGGAAGGTCGCGGGCAAGAAGAAGTCGCTGCAACAGCAGCCCTTGACCGTGCTGAAGAAGATCAAGAAGAGATGAAGCGACAAGAACATTCGAAGAAAAGACGCTCGTTTGCCAAGCGGACCGAGTCGAAAAAACCGTCTTCCCTCGTTCCATATAATGTGATGATGACCCCCGCTGATCGTGCTCGGCAAATGAACCGCCCGGCGTACGAACGAAAAAAAGAAGCGATGAAGGAGAAGCCTGTTGAGGACCAAGCCGTTCACCAACCGGCTGCAACGACTGAACCTAGAGATGTAACACTTCCTCCTGTTGAATTATTAAGTGAACCTGCGCTGCGTCTCGAAGGAAGTGAGAATGACCTAGCAGCTCAACGAGAACAGCTCGAAGCAACGTTGAAACACTTTCACGTCGATGCCCGTGTAACGGATGTGACCGAAGGTCCGTCTGTCGTTCGGTTTGAAGTACAACCTGCCCCAGGCGTAAAAGTGAATAAAGTGACGAATTTGACCGATGACTTGAAACTAGCGATGGCAGCGATTGATCTTAGAATGGAAGCACCGATTCCTGGGAAAAACGCCATCGGTATTGAGGTTCCAAAGCAAAATCGTTCCCCTGTCGTCTTACGTGAAATTCTTGAAACAGATGAATTTCGCCAACATCCGAGTCCGCTCGCTGTTGCTCTCGGGCTTGATATTACTGGTCATCCGTCCGTCATTGATTTAAATGCGATGCCACATGGATTAATTGCCGGTTCTACAGGCTCTGGCAAAAGTGTGTGCATTAACTCAATTTTACTCAGTTTGTTATACAAATCTTCACCTGATGAAGTGAAGCTATTGTTAATTGATCCGAAAGTCGTTGAACTCGCTTTCTACGAAAATATTCCTCACTTGGCGGCCCCGGTTGTCACGGATCCGAAAGAGGCAACGATGACGCTCAAGTGGAGTGTTCAAGAGATGGAAAGGCGTTATCAATTATTTGCGAGCGCTGGCGTTCGTGATATTAAAGGATACAATCGAAAAGAAGATAAGGAGGAGCACTTGCCGTATCTCGTCATCGTTATCGATGAGCTTGCCGATTTAATGATGATTGCTCCCCAAGATGTAGAGGAGAGCATTTGCCGGATTGCCCAAAAAGCAAGAGCTTGTGGTATTCATTTACTCGTTGCTACCCAGCGCCCGTCCGTCGACGTTATTACGGGGTTAATTAAAGCGAATATCCCGACACGTGCCGCTTTTGCCGTTTCTTCCATGGCGGATTCCAGAACGATTCTAGACGCTGGTGGTGCAGAACGGTTAATCGGTCGGGGGGATATGCTGTTCAGTGAAAACGGCGCATCGCGTTTCGTTCGCCTGCAAGGCACATATGTTGCAGATGAGGAAATCGAACGCGTTACAGCTACTGGAAAGATCGAGCAAAACCTGAGTATTTGTTTAATAAGGAAGAGCTCGTGAAACAAGAACCGGCTCACCATAGCTCGGATGAACTTTTAGAAGAAGTGAGTTACTTTGTCGTTCATCAAGGAAGTGCATCCACATCAATGATTCAGCGCCGCTACCATATTGGGTACAACCGTGCGGCACGATTAATGGATATGTTGGAAGAGCGTGGCATTGTATCTGAAGCCGTTGGAACGAAGCCACGACACGTACTCGTTTCAGAAGAATCATTAGAAGAAATTTATGGAGCGTAATGGTAGAGATTTTTTCAATCTGGTGCTTCTCTTGTGAAAAAAGGCACAATCTACTATCATGAAACATACATGTAATTCATTTCTGTTATTTTTGTGCAAGGAGACGAAACGTGACAATGAAGGAAATTGAATTAAAACTACAAGGTCAAATCAAACGATTAACAAATCGAACATTTAAGTTTGACGAACGTGTTGGCGATGGTTGGTTTTCAGCAGTCTATTTTTTAAAGACGAGAGAAATTGTTCGTAAATATAAACCCGATCATATTGTGACGATGCAATTTTTCCAGAAGAGTCACGCGGTGCTCTGCGGAACCGATGAAGCGATTGCACTCGTTCAAACGTTTGCAGACAACCCAGATGAGCTTGAGATCCATTCATTAAAAGACGGTGATAAGATTGAGCCGTTTGAAACAGTCATGACCATTAAAGGCCGTTATCATGACTTTGGCTTTTTAGAAGGGGTGATTGATGGGATTTTTTCCCGTCGAACATCGGTTGCAACAAATGTGTATGAAGTCGTGAGAGCGGCGCGGTCTTCTGGAGAGCAAAAGCCGGTCATTTTTATGGGGGACCGCGATGATCATTCACACAACAAGCTGGGGATGGATATGCGGCGTTTATCGGGGGTTCGAAAGCACAAGCAACCCATGCCATGAATGAATGGTGGGGCAAAGAAGGCATGGGAACGATGCCTCATGCTCTTATCCAGTTGTTTAATGGTGATCTTGTTGCTGCAAGTCATGCGTATCGGGAAATGTTTCCTGATGATCAACTGATGGCGCTTGTGGATTACAACAATGATGCGATTACCGACGCACTTCGGGTGGCCCGGGAGTTCGGTGATGACCTGAATGCCGTTCGGATCGACACATCCAATTCAATGGTCGATCAATTCTTTTGTCGAAATCCAGAAAAGATGGGCGACTTTGATCCAACGGGTGTGAACGCCCCGCTCGTTATCGCACTTCGAGAAGCATTGGACAATGAAGGATTCCAGCATGTTCGTATATCTGTAAGTGGTGGATTTACAGCAGAGAGAATCGAGGCGTATGAAAAGGCGGGTGTACCTGTGGATATGTACGGAGTTGGACGCAGTCTGCTCTCTAAAAATATCGGCTTTACGGGTGACAATGTTTTGCTAAATGGACATCATGAAGCAAAGGCTGGAAGGAAGTTACGGGAGAACTCGAGATTGGAACGAATTGAATAAATCCTGAAGTGACCAATCTCCAATTCGTGTCTGCTACATAAGATAGTCAATAATTCACGGATGTTGCAGAGCGACGATTCCTACTTGAGGTATATTTTGTTCTTGAGATTGTTTTTGCTATAATATATGCGCGAAAGAAACCATGATGAATAAATGATTGGATAGAATCATCTACTCACTCTGGCTGGGGATGGGTCAAGTTTGGAGGTCCGGAGTCATGACAAGTTACCATTTTATCGGTATAAAGGGATCTGGCATGAGCGCGCTTGCACAAATCCTGCACGACATGGATGAAGATGTGCAAGGTTCTGATGTGGACCAATATTTTTTCACGCAACATCCGCTTGAAGAGCGCGGAATTCCCATTTTATCTTTTGAAAAAGACAATGTTTCCCCCGATCATAAAATTGTCGCATCAGCGGCATATAACGCAGATAATGAAGAGATACAAGCCGCAACTGATCGTGGTCTTGATGTGCATCGCTATCCGACGTTTCTTGGGGAATTTGCCTCGCAATTTACATCTATTGCGGTGTCAGGGGCCCACGGGAAAACAACAACGACAGGTTTGTTGTCACATGTTCTCGGTGCTTATCGCCCGACATCTTATCTAATTGGAGATGGCACAGGCAAAGGGGAAAAAGACAGTACGTTCTTTGTGTTTGAAGCTTGCGAATATCGCCGACATTTCTTGAATTACCACCCTGATTATTGCTTGATGATCAATATCGATTTTGATCATCCCGATTACTTCAAAAATATTGAAGACGTCGTAAGTGCATTTGATGAGATGGCGTCCCAAGTAAACAAAGCAATTATTGCATGTGGTGACGATGAATACTTGCAAACGCTAAACGCCCCCGTACCGATTGTTTATTACGGGATAGAAGGAAAACATGACTTCAATGCCGAAAATATAACAACAGACGAATCGGGCACGCACTTCGATGTGACCATCCGAGGTGATTACTATGAACGATTCAGTATTCCAGGCTACGGTAACCATCACGTATTAAACGCACTTGCAGTCATTGCGTTATGCCATTATGAAGAAGTGCCGGCGAGTGTAATGAAAGAGCGCTTGGCGACGTTCCCTGGTGTGAAGCGAAGATTCACCGAAAAAGAGTGGGGAACGCAAACGCTCATCGATGATTATGCGCATCATCCAACCGAGATCAAAGCGACAATTGCATCTGCGAAAGCGAAATATCCGAATCGAGAGGTTGTTGCTGTCTTCCAGCCGCACACGTTCACACGTACGTTTGCTTTTCTCCAAGAGTTTGCAGATGCCCTTTCTCAAGCTGATTCCGTGTATTTGTGTGATATTTTCGGTTCAACTCGGGAAAAACAAGGAACATTAACCGTAGAAGATTTGCAACAGCGAGTTGATGGGTCAGTGTTACTTTCAGAAAAAGATATTTCTCCTTTGAACGATCACGAAAACAGCGTGATTCTCTTTATGGGAGCAGGGGATGTATCGAAATATCAAAAAGCATACGAACGAGAATTTCCAAAACCATAATCAGTTTTATATAGGCAGTCATTAGTGGCTGCCTCTTTTACATCACTGTTTATTTTATGTAAAATATGGACAAACTCGGTTTCTAAAGAGAAGAAGTTTGCGTTTGAAAGTATCTATTCGTGGGAAATGATTGTTATAGGAGGTGAGTGTGGGTGACTGCAGTTTACATAAGTGTTGTGATTGTAGCCGTGGCAATCGTTGTTCTTATCTTTTACCTTATTCAAACACTTAAGTCCGTTCAGGGGGTGGTTGAGCAATTAGGCAAAACAACCAGTGCGGCCGAACAACAGCTGCAAGGAATTATGACAGAAGTTGATCACTTAATGAAAACATCCAACCGTCTTGCTGAAGATTTAGAAGGAAAGGCAGAGTCATTGGATGGGTTGTTTCATACCGCTGATGAGGTAGGGAAAATCTCAGAACGATTAAATGAATCACTTCAAACGATTACGAAGAAAGCGTCACATGAAGCTGAGAAAAGCGCACCACAAGTAACTCAATTTATGCAATGGGGCAATGCCGCAATGGATTTGTATTCCAAATGGCAAAACCGTAAACATTCAGGGAACACATGAGCAAAGAATACTAATTTAGGAGGAAATGAACATGAGTGATATGAATACAAAAGATTTTCTTATTGGAACATTGATTGGTGGAATTGTAGGAGCGTCAGCAGCATTGTTGTTCGCACCTAAATCAGGAAAAGAACTTCGTGAAGACATTACTGAAGGTGCGGCAACGGCAAAAGATAAAACATACGAGTTCACAAATGCTGCATATGAAAAAGGAAGCGACATTGCGAACACTGCCATTGATAACACGAAAAACGTGGCAAAAAGCGTTTCTGATCAATCTTCACAAGTGGTTGATAAGATCAAAGATGCAACGGGTCAGTTGAAAGACGATGCAAGTGCAGCGAAGAAATCTGCTGAAGAGCTTGCCGATGATCTATCTCAAGAACTAAAGAATTCTGGGGAAGAAATCGAAGATTCCGTTAAAGAAGAAGTGGCTAACCTTAAAGACAAAGTGAAAAACTAAATCATTTCTTTAGTTAGGAGTTCGACATGCAACAGATTCATGAAGAACAACAAATCGTAGATGCACTTGAATCAAATGATCGTGTTTTGCTGTTTAAAAATAGTACAACATGCCCGATCAGTTCAGCTGCTTTTGAAGAACTTCGAGCATTTGATCAAGAGAATAGCACAGTGCCAATTTTGTATTTGAATGTCCAAGAGTCACGGGAGCTTTCGAACTACGTTGCGAAAGAGTGGCGAGTAAAGCATGAATCTCTCAAGCACTTTTGATTAATAAAGAAAGTGCAGAGTGGTTCAAGTCCCATAACAACATTACGAAGACGAGTCTTGAAGAGGCTGTCAATTAAATAAACGGGTATAGGGAATGCCTCCCTATGCCCGTTTATTTGTCCGTAGTGGAAGGCGTAAGAGCACGAAACTACTCGTATCTGCATATTGTTTGGAGGAAGAAGTATGTGCAATTTCACTTTAGTGCTTAAAAGCGTTTAATCAACAAAGAAAAAGTTCGTGACAACTGGTGAACCATCAGTTATAATGACTCTAATTCATTATAAAAGTTGAATATAGAAATAGGAGAGGATCATATGAGTAACGAAGAACTGGAACAGCTAAGATCAGACCTCGATGCGAAAAACATGGAGCTCCTGAAGTTATTGAATGAGCGTGGAGCGATTGTTAAACAAATTGGTGAAGTGAAAAGCAAGTCAGGGACGAAACGGTTTGATCCGATTCGTGAGCGGAAGATGCTTGACCTAATCTCAGAAGAAAACTCAGGGCCATTCCAAACGGCGACGCTTCAGCACCTTTTCAAGCAAGTGTTCAAAGCAAGTCTTGAGCTGATGGGTGAAGATGAGCAGAAATCGTTGCTCGTATCAAGAAAGCGCCAGCCGAATAATACAGTTGTTCACGCGAAAGATATTGCGATTGGCGACGGTGTCCAAAAACTGATTGCCGGACCGTGTTCTGTTGAGAGTGAAGAGCAAGTGTTTACTGTCGCAAGAGCGTTAAAAGACCAAGGTGTACGTTTGTTACGAGGAGGAGCGTTCAAACCGAGAACATCCCCATATGACTTCCAAGGGCTTGGCCTTGAAGGATTGAAGATCCTTAAAAAGGCGGGCGATGAATTTGACATGGCCGTGATTAGTGAAATTGTCACACCAAAAGATGTGGAGACGTCACTCGACTATGTTGATGTCATTCAGATTGGTGCACGGAACATGCATAACTTTGAATTGCTAAAAGAAGTTGGAATGACGAACAAGCCAGTCTTACTAAAGCGTGGATTATCCGCGACAATCTCAGAATTCATACATGCGGCGGAATACGTGCTTTCAAGAGGAAACACGAACTTGATGCTCTGTGAGCGAGGCATCCGCACATATGAAACCGCGACGAGAAATACGCTAGACATTTCAGCAATTCCAATCCTTAAGCAAGAAACTCACTTGCCAGTGCTTGCAGATGTGACTCATTCAACAGGGAGAAGAGATCTGCTCCTTCCAACAGCGAAAGCCGCGCTCGCAATTGGTGCAGATGCAGTTATGGCGGAAGTACACCCAGACCCGGCTGTCGCATTGTCTGATTCTGCACAGCAGATGGATATACCCACATTCAATGAGTTTGTTGGGACTCTAAGAAGCTCCAACCTTTTAAATGATATAAACAAAGCAGCAACCCGCTAATAAAAAGTGCAAGTGCTCGGTTTGTGAGCACTTGCACTTTTTTTATGAATAATTCTTCTTACGATAAGCGGCCATGAAGATGCCGACAATTCCAGTAATGATATACAGAATTAAGTAGATCCATGTACTTACATTTCCAAAGGACATGCCGTTAATAAAAACAATAAACAAGTGAAACAGTGTAAAAATAACAACACCGACAATCCATTTTATGTTTCGATTGTTTAAGGAGTTTCCGACGACAAAACCAATGAGAAATGTAATAAGTGGATTAAAAACAGTAAACAGTACAACCGGTGGAATGGAAATCACCTCTTTTGTTAATCAATCACATTCTCTATCATATCAGAAACGATATAGAAAAATACTTGTTTTACTGAAAAACAAACAGAGGGAAATAAAATTGTCAAAATATCGGTGAATTTAAGCGTCATGGACGTGCTTTTCAAGGAAAAAGGTTTGCAAATAAGGCGTATCGGAAACAATAAGCACAGGTCTGCATACAAATCAGGATTAAACATATGATTTTTCGTGTCGATATAAAGGAAGAAGCAATTGCAGACCTCCAGCAGTTATCGTATGATAGCAATAGCCTATGAAAACGTCATGAAAGCGAATAGAGGAGGTCTTTCCGTGAGTACAACAATTTATGATGTTGCAGCTGAAGCAGGGGTCTCCATGGCTACTGTGTCACGTGTAGTAAATGGAAATCCAAATGTGAAGCCAGCAACAAGAAAGAAAGTTTTAGATGCAATAGAGAAATTAGAATACCGCCCGAATGCAGTTGCTAGAGGGTTAGCTAGTAAAAGAACAACGACCGTTGGTGTCATTATTCCGGATATTTCGAGCATCTTCTTTTCTGAGTTGGCAAGAGGAATTGAAGATATTGCCACGATGTATAAATATAACATCATTTTATGTAATTCGGATAATAACAAAGAAAAAGAGATTCATCTTGTGAATACGTTGCTAGAGAAGCAAGTTGATGGCATCTTATTTATGGGTGGCGAAGTTACACCTGAACACGCCGAACACTTGAACCGTTCACACGTACCTGTAGTACTTGCGGCTACGTATCATGAGGACGGCGACTTTCCGTCAGTAAACATTGATTATAAACAAGCAGCACATGACGCCATTTCCATGCTAATTGAAAAAGGTCACACTCGCATCGGGATGGTATCGGGCTCTCTTGAAGACCCTGTGAACGGCTATCAGAAGTTTAAAGGCTACAAAGATGCGTTGGCGTCAGGAGGACAAACGTTTGATGAGTCCTCATTGCGATCGCTGATTATACGTATGATTCAGCGATGGAAGCAGTCAGCCAGCTCTTAGATGAAGGGGACAAGCCAACAGCGATTTTCTCAGCAACCGATGAAATGGCTCTAGGAGTTATCCATGGTTTACAAGATCGTGGGCTAAGCGTTCCGGATGATGTAGAAGTAGTTGGGTTTGATAATACGCGTCTAGCACGATGGTCAGACCGACGCTTACAACGGTTGTTCAACCGATGTATGATATTGGCGCTGTCTCCATGCGTCTGCTCACGAAATTTATGAATAAAGAAGACGTGGCCGAAGAGATTGTCGTCTTACCGCACAGTTTAGAATACCGGAATTCGACGAAATAAAACGGACATAAATAGGGGGCTTTTCTTATATGAAGAAGGTAGACATATTAACGCCAATTGGAATACTCATCGGTTTGTTGGTTGTAACGATGGCGATTTACACCATCACCGGTTTGAGTGGTGTCGTACTCTTTATACAGTTGGCCTCCGTATTTATCGTCTTTGGAGGAATCATGGCCGCATTACTCGTCAATTTTTCTTGGCAGGAGTTGAAACGATTACCTGCCATAATGCGGCAAGGGTTTCGACGAGAAGAGATGGAGTTGCATGAACTAAACGAAACGTTTGTCGATCTTTCAACAAAGGCAAGGCGAGAAGGGCTACTTGCTCTGGACATACATATGGATAATGAAGTCGATCACCCATTTATTAGAAAGGGTGTAAGCCTAGCGGTTGACGGCATTGAACCAGAGATCATCCAAGACATCATGATGGCAGAGGTAATCTCTATGGAAGAGCGGCACCGAAGAGGTCGTCGAATTCTAGAAAAAGCAGGAGAGTATGCACCTGCATGGGGGATGGTCGGAACGATTGTAGCGCTTGTCATCATGCTTAATGATATGGATGACCCTGCGGCTCTTGGCCCGAGCATGGCCCTAGCGATGCTCACGACATTATACGGATCACTTGCTGCGAACCTTTTCTTCAATCCAATTGCAAGCAAATTGGAAATGAAAACAGAATTAGAAGTTTTTGAAAAAGAGATTATTATCGAAGGTGTTATCGGTGTACAATCAGGACAAAATCCTAAGATTCTTGAAGAAAAGCTACAAGCATTTGTAAGGAAAGAAAAGCAGCGAGTGGAGAAACTGAAAGACGCCGGAGCGATAGCAAATGAGGCGTAGAAGTAAATCGACGACGGATCAATCCAAAAGTTGGCTAGTGACCTTTACGGATATGTACTCATCATTCTCGTGTTTTTCATCATGTTGTTTTCCATCTCAGTCGTGGATGCTCAGAGGTTCCAAGCATTGACGGACTCTTTGCAAGGCAACAACATTCTCGATGACCTTTCGTCAGTGACCGATTATGAATTAGAGAATTTCGATCCTGCCGATGATCAAGATGTAGACGAAGATACAGATCCTCTTACGGAAGTGAAAGAATATATTGATCAGTACCTCATTGATCACGATCTTGAGGATATGATTACAGCGACGAGAGAGGAACAAGGAATCGTTCTTGTTCTTCAAGAGCAGTTGCTTTTTAATACGGGTGAAGCGTATATTCTTGAAGATGCTGAGCCGTTTTTGGATGAGATGGCGATGATTCTTGAAGGCATTCCTGATCACCAAATCGAAGTCGAAGGACACACAGACCACCGCCCAATCCAAACGTATCGCTATCCATCGAATTGGGAACTATCTGCAGCGCGAGCGAGTAGTGTCATCCGCTACTTAATTGATGGTGGGGACTCCCTTCAGGAAGATCGTTTCTTGGCCAAAGGATATGCAGATACGAGACCGATGGTACCGAATGATTCCCGTGAGAACATGCAAGAGAATCGACGAGTTGTCGTAATGATCTCTGACCCTGAATTTGATGAAGAAGGAACAGAAAACACATGAGCCGAAGTGCTTCATGTGTTTTCTCGTATATAATAGAGTGCTTTTTCCAAAGTATTGCCATTCTTTTCATTAATAGCTTCTCTTCTAGGAATATGAGGGTGATCCACTTCTCTTTCCAACCACGTAGAAGGTAATGTATAGCTTTTGGCGGCCTGTTTCCAGTGATCGCGCCACTTGCTCGGGATCGGTTCATTCACGACGTCCATCCGCTCGTTCATTTCGAGCCAAACAAGTGACCAAGCGAGAGGAACGACACGAAACCAATCATATCCGCCCCCACCAACAGCAACCCAGCGACCTTCGCAATATTCATGAGCAAGACGGTGGGCGAGCTTAGGAATTTCGTGAAATGTTCTCATCGTTGTTGATAAATGGGTAAGTGGATCAAAGTGATGCGCATCAGCGCCATTTTGTGTCAAGATGACGTCAGGTTTAAAAAAAGCACATGCTTCTGAGACAGCGGTTTCATAACAATGAAGAAATGATTCGTCTTCTGTAAAGGCGTCCAAAGGAATGTTTAAGGAATATCCATATCCGTACCCGTTGCCTTTTTCGGTTATTGCCCCAGTTCCTGGAAACAGATACCTTCCGGTTTCATGAATGGACACGGTCATCACATTAGGATCATCATAAAATGCCCACTGTACGCCGTCACCGTGATGAGCATCGGTATCAATATACAAAACCCGCGCATCATAATGTTTGCGAATGTAATGAATCGCAATGGCTGTATCATTATACACACAAAACCCAGACGCTTTGCCCCGGAATCCATGGTGTAAACCTCCACCGAGGTGAGCAGCGTGCAATGTCCGTCCTTCCATGACCTCTTTTGCGGCTTGGATGGTACCGCCGACGAGTTGCGCTGAAGCTTCGTGCATATTGTAGAAAACCGGTGTATCTTCTGTGCCAAGACCGTACTTGTTAAGAGAACCATCCGACATTTTCCCGTGTCCGGCTAGTGTGACTGCTTCTACAAAGTCTGGATCATGAAACAAGAGCAAATCTTCGTCTGTTGCGCTAGCTGGATGGACAATTTGATCAATGGACAATGTGTCTAGTGACCGAAGCAGGTCGACGGTCATTTCTAATCGTAATGGACTAAAAGGGTGATTCTCATTGAACTTATATTGAAGCTGTTTTTCGTTTAATACAAACGTCGCGTGTGATGTTTTCATTGCTCAAACCCTGGTACCGACGGCTAATAAGCTCGTACCCTTTTTCTTGAAGCTCATGGATTGCAGGTCTTGGATCCATCGTTTGAATGCGAAATGTCAGCACTTTATCAGCAGTTTCTTTATGAGGGTATACGAGGACACTCGTAATGTTCACCCCATGTTTATGAAATATGCCCGAAGCTTCTGCGAGCTTGCCGCTCAAATCAGAAACTTTAATTTCTAACTGGGTGCTTGGTTGGTCTGCCCCTGTTAGGCGTACGAGTGTATCGAGGAGGTCTCTGCCTGTGATCATACCCACGAGCTTGTTGCCGAGGGTTACTGGCGCTGCACTAATTTGTTGTTCACTTAGCATCGAGGCAATGTCTTCAACAAAATCGAGGGGATGTGCCGTATACACATCCCGTTTCATGATGTGTACGAGTGGCGTTGATAATATGTCTTCACTCGGCTGTTGTTGTAATATGGAATGCTTGCTATCACGAATGTCACGATCTGAAACGATGCCGATTAAAGCCTTGTTAGCATCGACAATCGGGATGTGGCGAATGCGCTTGGATTCCATGAGTTCGACAGCCTGTTCAATTGAATCTTTCGCATGGAGTGTATGGATGGTTGTTCTCATCATATCTTCTACAAGCATTGTTGCACCTCACTTCTCAATTAGTACATAAACCGGTTCACAAAGCGGATGTTATCAAATTCTTGCACATCTTCCATAGGAACGCGAGAGCCTATTCGTACCATTAAACAGTTTGCTGGGTGTGAACTGATCTCAGGGTCATCGGTTGCCATCCAATATAACCCACCAGAGTTCATCATTTTCTCCATTAGCTTTCGGTATTCCCATACAGACAGTCCAGTTGACTTTAAGTCCCAATGCCAATAGTACTCGGTCGTAATAATGATGTAATCTTCCATGGCATCGTCTCTCATAGACAATTGAATAAGTTTACTGCCAACTTTGCCGCCGCGATACTCGTAAGCGACTTCAACAGCGCCGAGCTCTAACAGATTATCAAGTGGACTTTCAGACCAACGTTCAAGAGGGTCTGGATATACGTACGTAACATACCCGACAACCATGCCGTCATCGACGGCGACGATAATCCTTCCTTCCGGTAGGTCTGCGATGCTTGCAAGTGCTTTTTGCTGGTCTTCTGGCGGCCTGAAAGCAACAAGTCCAGGGTGAAACTGATAATCTAATACGGCCTGGCTTGAAATGGGGCCTTCCAACAAAATCGTTTTGTTGTTAACGATGAGTTCTTCACGGTCGTAGGTTTTTGAGTGCTTCATTCCATCACCTTTTAGGGTAAGCGTTACAAACAGTATACTATATTTACGTGTTAAAAATGGGTGATAACCACTCAAAATAAAGGCAGTTTTTTTAAACTTTTTCGTCAACAACACCCGTAATGAGAGAAATATGACAAATTCTCAACAGTTTCAAATTGATTCAAGTATGAATTGTGCGTATAATATAACACATCATATGCCACTCGTAACGATTCGAGGGAGTCATGATCGCAATAAGGCATGGAGTAAACTAAGCAATAGAAAGGGAGATCGTTGATGGAACTGCAAACGCTTCCACCTAAAGGTGGCAATCCAAATCTAGAAAACTATGAAGACGCAGCAAGAGAATTTGATTGGTCAAAAGCAGAAGAAGCCTTTTCTTTTCATAAGACCGGAAATGTTAATTTAGCTTATGAGGCGATTGACCGCCATGCCGAAGATGCAAAAACGAAAGATAAGATCGCACTTTTTTACAGCGATGCAAAACGAGATGAGTCGTATACATTTGAAGATATGAAACGAATGACAAACCGGGCAGCGAATGTGTTTAAAGAAGCAGGTATTCAAAAGGGTGACCGGGTGTTTATTTTCATGTCTCGTTCTCCAGAATTGTATTTTGCCGCACTTGGAGCCATTAAGGTTGGGGCCATAATTGGACCTTTGTTTGAAGCATTTATGGAAGGTGCGGTTAGAGATCGGTTGGAAAATAGTGACGCAAAAGCAATCGTGACAACACCGGAGCTAATTGAGCGTGTGCCTGTTGATGAGCTACCAGCATTAGAAACCGTATTTATGCAAGGTGACGATGTGAGCGAAGAAGGTGCGGTCATTGATTTTAAGAAAAGTATGGATCGTGCTAGTGAAGAGCTCGAAATCACTTGGGTAGATAAAGAAGATGGCTTGATTCTTCATTACACATCAGGGTCTACGGGCATGCCTAAAGGGGTATTACACGTTCACGGGGCGATGCTGCAACACTATCAAACGGCCAAATGGTACTCGACCTAAAAGAAGATGATGTATACTGGTGTACCGCAGATCCTGGCTGGGTTACAGGTACTTCATATGGCATCTTCGGTCCGTGGTTAAACGGAATCACCAATGTTGTTCGAGGTGGTCGGTTTAGCCAGAAGATTGGTACGGGACGATTGAAAAGTACAACGTGACCGTTTGGTACAGCGCACCGACGGCATTTCGAATGCTGATGAGCGCTGGCGAAGATGTTGTAAAGAAATTTGATTTATCTAGCTTGCGACACATTTTGAGTGTAGGTGAGCCACTGAATGCCGAAGTCGTTCGTTGGGGAGATGAAGTGTTTGAGTTACGCATCCATGATACGTGGTGGATGACAGAAACGGGTGGGATGATGATTGCCAACTATCCAGCAATGACGATCAAGCCAGGCTCAATGGGTAAACCATTCCCTGGTTTGAAAGCAGCCATTATTGATGATCAAGGAAATGAATTGCCTCCGAATCGCATGGGCAACTTGGCCATTGAAAAAGGTTGGCCTTCGATGATGCGCTCGATTTGGAAAAACGAAGAGAAGTATGAAAGCTACTTTGAAATTGAAGGATGGTATGTATCCGGAGATTCCGCTTACATGGATGAAGACGGATACTTCTGGTTCCAAGGCCGAGTGGATGATGTCATTATGACTTCAGGTGAACGCGTTGGTCCGTTTGAAGTAGAAAGCAAACTCGTTGAACATCCAGCCGTCGCAGAAGCAGGGTCATTGGAAAGCCAGATCCTGTTCGTGGAGAAATCATTAAAGCATTTGTTGCCTTACGCTCAGGTTATGATGTGAGTGATGAATTGAAAGAAGACATTCGTGTTTTCGTAAAGAAAGGTCTCGCCGCACACGCTGCACCTCGCGAAATAGAATTTCGTGATAAGTTACCAAAAACAAGAAGTGGAAAGATTATGCGCCGCGTCTTGAAAGCTTGGGAGCTTGATTTACCAACCGGTGATCTTTCAACAATGGATGATGATTAAGATGTATTCGAGGGGGCTGTCTCAAAAGCCTCAAAAGTAAAATCGGAGTACAGATCGTTTTTGATCTGTACTCCGATTTTTGTATGAAGCGTTTTGTAGGGAACGGCCCGCCATCATCTTCAAATTGTGGACCAGTCCGACTGATGGGAACGAATGGGTGTGACTCCTGCGGATCCAGTGCCTGAACGAGCCTAGCAGGTTAAACGAAAGAAATTCATGGGATGCTAGCATGAAGAGAATCCATCGTAATTTCATACGAATGGACCGTTATGACTAAAGTGGAATCACTATAAGGGCGTTTATACCGGGTGGTGCAGGGCGTGGTTCGCATTGTGCGCGCAAGTCTTCATTTTCTGCGATCAAGTTTGCTTTCTTTGGCGATTTTAGCACTTATTTCGTAAAACTTGCGCGCAGTTTGTTCCACCTGGAGCGAAGATTGGACTAAACCTAACATTTTGGAACCGTTCGGCCCCAGTGGGGCCGAACCGAAATCGGTCTCGATTCGGCGCGATTTGCGCAGACAGAATTTTCAGTTTTAAAAACGGTGTTCGGGGCAGGGCGTACGACTCAATGAACATCGCTTTGGAACTAGATTGCCGTGCATTTTATTTAAAGTGCTGAATTTGATTCCATTAAAAGATTTTTGGATGTAGATGCCGATCGATTGGAATTAGAAATAGGCAAAACGGTCACCAATGAGTGAATCTGATTCCAATCGGTGGCGCTTTGGAACTAGGTTGCCTGTTCCGCGCACAAAACCGTTCATCTCAGAAGAAATCTTACCATAGAAGCTCCTATATTTAGATTTCTCTCAGGGTGTTGCTAATCCTGCCAAAGAAACTGAAAATCTCACCATAGAGCAAACAATGGTAAGGTTTTAGTTAAATCGGCTTACTAAATGAAAAAATCCTACCATAGCCATTACGAATCTGCCTACGTAAAAGCGCTAAGATACTAAAAAGCGTAGCACTTTCGTTCACACCAACGATCCCGACCAGACCTATTTCGACAAGTCAATTTCCAAAATCTCATTATCAGATTTGTAATGATGAATCGTTTGCTCGTTTGTCTTTCCTTTTCTCTAGGTAGATGACAAAGAAAACGGTGACGAGTACTGAGATGAGAATATTCAACAAATCGAAGATCGGTAAGTAATAGACGATCACACCAATAATCAGTGCGAGTAAACCATACAACGGTCGTTTATAGGCAAATTGACCAAGAACGGCTCCGAAGATTGCAGGCAGAACATAAAGGAACGCCGTCTCAACAGCAGGTGGCAAAATGGAAATAAGAAAAGAGCCAGTAATAACCGTCGTTGCGATGATGAACATGTTTACAAGGCAAGCAACGGCGATGCCGATTGTACCTGCAATTTCCGCCTTATCAGACCCGGTCTCAGCGTTCACTGCACTTTGTGCAGCTGTGGAGCAAGGCAAGCACAAATTCGCGATATTGCCTTGCATAAATGCAAGGTACGTCCCAGATACTCCGAGTGTTGGATAATAGGTAATCGGCTCTAATGCCCACATAATTCCAATGAAACTTGCATAACCAATAATTCCAGCGATGATAACGTCCCATCCAGGGTGTGCGCCGACGACGAATGATAGATAGAAAGGTGCCAGAAATGTCGCGATAATCATACTAAGCAGTGTCACACGCCCCCAAAAATGTGATCGGCTATGAAAAACTTTCATCGTATACCCCTCCGTTATAATAGTGTCGTCACATAACCAACGGTCATTCCGATGATAAGCGAAAAACCAAGTGCCCATTCTTTCAACCACAGTTTCCCAACTCGATCGGCAACGATCATGATGATGACCATAGCTCCAGCTGCTGAGAGTGCTGTTAGCGCATGGTTCATGCTCTGGACCATTTCCTCTGTTGTCAAGAAGCCGAATACACCGAGCAACGCTCCTAAAGAAACGAGAGACATCATTTTTGTACTTGTCTTCGAAACTTTCTCCTGAATTTTCCCTAAGGATTTCGTAAATAGCAATGTAAATAAGAGCCAACCGGTTCCACCGAGACACATCGTCCAGACGACAGAGGTTAACGCTTCATATGAAAAATTTTCGCCGCCTAATTGTACTCCATACGTACTTGCGCCAATTCCAGCGGCAGCTGTTTCAGTCGCTTCCGAACCAATAATTCCGATTCTCATCAGTGTAAGTGGAGACCCAATTAATGTAATGATTGCAATGACAACAATTGCGATGCCAAGTGATGGACCTACACCGCTAATCAGTCCAGTCTTCGCTGCGCTTCGCATATCTTTGGATTGCAACCCGACGGCTTTACCGGCTTGAACGGATATGAGTAAAAACATGATTGCTTGAAAAATAACGAGAGCGACGACGATAAATGCAATGAGCAAAGTACAGTGCTGTTCGCTAACTCCATCGTTTCTTGCATGCACCGATCCCATTCCTTTCTTTAGAAATGATTGATTTTTAATTATCTGAATATAATGCTGTATCATACACTTTCATAGAGGAAGAGTAAATAAAAGGAAAGGTAGATCATTATTTTGTTCGTAATTATCAAGATCTAAGACTATAAGCCATATTTACTTTTTTGTAGCAATCGATTCGTCAAGACGATCAAAATGAATAGAAGTCGAATGGGTTAGCGGGGTTAAGCGAATGCTCTTGATATGTGTATTTGAATAAAAGTATAGATGATCTATTTTTACACCTTAAACAATCAAACAATAGAACCTATTTTAAGGACAGGCTATCAATCATCAATAGGGAATTTTGTTCAGTTTTTTAATAATCATACGAGAGATTTTCGTTTTAGAATAAATACCTAATTTTTAAAATTTTGTTATTAGTGTTACGATCTGTTTACCAAAAGATAAAAAAAGTAATAATTAGTAAAGTAATCAATGATAATGTGGTGATTCAAGTGATGTTCATGCGTAAGAGTAATTCTGTTGTAAAGGGATGTATTTTTTTAAGTTTATTTATTTACATATTATTTTTTATTTTCTATCTTTTATTTTCTCCTACTTTTGCAACATTTGAAGACCGAATTGAAGTAGAGATTGAGTTCTCAATTCAAGGTGAAGAAGTGAAATAAATGGATAGGTGGGATGCTTGTGTTGGCACGTATTGGAAAGTGGACGAGCAGTTTGATTACAGGAATGATGTTTGTATTGTTACTCGCTACACTATTTACGGTCATTACTTCACATGCGTCAGAAGGCGAACCGTCGCTATTCGGATATGAGATTAAGACCGTTTTGTCTGGATCGATGGAGCCGGGCATCCAAACCGGTTCGATTATCGCCATTGAGCAACAAGAAATAACGACGAACTTTAACAGAGGAGATGTCGTGACATTTTTTGGGCCTGAGGGGGTACTTGTCACCCACCGTGTTCACGAAGTCATTGATAACGGTCAAAGCTATATTACAAAAGGGGATAACAACAATGCTCCAGATACGTCCCCAGTGATGGCGGAAGATATTGTCGGAAAATATACTGGGTTTACGGTTCCATTTATCGGTTCTGTCATTATGTTTGCCACATCTGAGTTAGGAGCCGTGCTGTTGTTGATTGTTCCAGGTGTGCTATGTGTCATTTACTCAATAATCATTATTTTTAAGGCGTTAGATCAAGTTGATCAGATGGCTAAAGGTAATGCTGATGTAACCCCTTCGGTGTCTACGTCTGAACATGAGACGTTACATAAATAAATCTCTAGGAGGAAGCAATCATGACGGTAAAAAAACAGCTTGGGATGGGAGTTGCAACTGCAGCTCTTGGGTTGACGCTAATCGGTGGTGGAACGTATGCATTTTTTAGCGACAGTGTCACAACGAACAACACGTTTGCAGCGGGTACGTTAGATTTAACTGCAGAGCCTACGGAAGTGATTAATGTGGATAACATTAAGCCTGGAGATTCTATGATTCGAGACTTTGAGTTAGGCAATGATGGGTCATTAGACATTGGACTCGTCACGTTAGAGACGGATTATCGCGTGATTGATGCACAAGGAAACAACACAGATGATTTTGGAAACTTTATTGAGGTGGAATTTTTATACAATGTGGACAATCTCGATGAAGTGATCTACCAAACGACACTTAGCGAGCTACAAGACATGTCACCGGAAGCCATTAGTGAAAACATCTTCTATCCTGAATTAGGAGATCAAGGACTACCTGTTGGTGAAACGCATGACCTCGTTGTCCAATTTAATTTCTTATCAGATGTAGAAGAAGATTTAAATCAGTTCCAAGGAGATTCATTACAACTCGAATGGACATTTGTGGCAACACAAACGACGGGCGACGATAACCGTTAATTTAACTTCACTTATCATTCATTTGGCCCTCGTGATTAATCAATGTCACAGGGCTTTATTCAAACAGTAAAGGAGGGGCAATATTGAAGAAAATAATCGTTTCTGCAGCACTAGTGGTAAGTTTACACGTTCCGAATTTTGTGCAGGCCAGTGAAGGTTTGAGTGAATTTCCAAATCCAACAGACGAAGAGTCCTGGCAGTTACCAAGAGACATGACGTGGGATGATTATAAACCAGTCCCTGGCATTGACTGGCATAACCCTGAGGTGGAAGCAGATCGAGAAATACGTGGCGCTTTAATTTTAGTTGATTTTCCAGATCAAGAGTTTATTTTGACAAACGAGCAAGGGAGTGACCCAGCTGGAAATCCTATTGGCGCAAGCGAGATTTCCGAAGAAGAGCTTGGGCAATGGTGGGTCGACTTTTTGAACACACCCCAAGACTTAAATAATGGACGTACCGTAGATGAGTTTTGGCGTGAAAACTCGTATGGGAAATGGAGTGTTGAACTCGATGCGTTCGGAGTCTATACAATGGATCATAAAGAGTTTCAATACGGATTGAATGAATTTGGTCAGCAGCAACATTTACCTGAAGGATATGGACCCCAGCGTCTCGTTCCTGATGCACAAGCTGCTGCTCGTGAGGATCTTGAGGCATCAGGTGAGGATTATGACTTTGAGTTCATCATTCATGCAGGTTATGATGAATCCGCACTTTGGCAAGAGTTTGGTGAGATGATGTTTGAAACAGCACAAGATGTGAGCGATGAATTTGGCTCACCGTTCGAGGATCATCCAACTATACGACGACGCGTTATGTAGATTGGACGTCTTGGTTTGCAGCGAGAAGCATCTGGTCACATGCGTACCGGGGAGGGTCTGTACAAGCGGAAAATAGTGTCAGTCGGTGTTTGCTCATGAGTTTGGCCATATCGAAGGTTGGGAGATAACTATAACAACCCGTATGCAAACCCAGTGTCTAGGTCTTATTCAGGACCGTGGGAATTAATGAGCCGAGGCGCATTTAATGGACCAGGTGGTCCGCACACACGGTGGATGATCCCAGCAGTTGAAGGGTCTAGTTCGCCGTCTCACCACATGTTACGGAATAAAATTAAGCAAGATTTCGTGACGGAAGGTGAAGAGTATTTGCAAATTGATCGCGATGACCTCAAGGACGGTCCAGTCTTTGAAAACATTTTGACAAGAGCCGTTCCAACGGGTGAGAAATTTGGGCGGGATGACTATATCGGCATCAACATTACGATGGACGAAGACAAAACGCCTAGAAATTATTTGGAAGATGACTGGCGTGCCGATATGCAACAAGGGGAAGATTGGTACGATAATTACACGTTAGAAGTCGTTGACCAAGTCGGTTTTGATTCATTTCAAATGGACTCCGGTGTGTTGGTAGCAAAAACGAAGGATGAAGAGCGAGCACCATTTATTTGGGTCGTTGATGCACATCCGGAAGATATTCAAGAGGTCGATTTTGTTCGACCGAACGGCACCATTCAAATGTTGTCCAAAGGGGATTATCAGCAGTTAGCGGATGCATTATTCAAAGCAGGCACCGGCGAAGGTGTTGTAAGTGAATATGTGGATGAACATAATCGCCTCCATTTTTATGTATTGGACAAGCATTATGATGATGTTGGTGCTTTATCTTATCGTACGGCCGTTCGTCATCTTGATTATGGCGGGGATTACACGAGAGAAATGAATGCGACTCATCAAACCATTGACCATGCTTCACCTGGGAACATTGAAACCCACACATTTACGGTTACAAATGATGGAGAAGCGACAGACCTTTACCGGTTGAATGTCGATGTCGATGAAGAAGTTGAATATACGTTCGACCATCACGTCATTGAAGTGGATGCTGGTGAAACTGTGGAAGTACCCCTTTACGTTCGGTTCCAGAGGAGATTGATGCTGCCATTGAATATACGTTAACCATTGCTTCAGAAACAGATGCAGACGTCGTCGAATCAATCCAACAAGATATTGGTGTATCAGCCAGTACAATTTTAGCATTGGTTGATGAGTTAGAAGAATCCGCTTTTCATTCCGAACAAGCTTACCGGATCGCGAGAACTCATATGACCGCAGTTACTCACTTTGAGAATCGCTCGAACAGCACGAAAGTTGTGGAGCATACGAGAGGCTTTCAAGCGTTGATCGCGCACCAAATGAATCAAGGAAATCTTGAAGAAACGGCTTTCGAGCGACTTGATCGGTTATCAGAAACGTTAATTACTAGATGGGAATAGATAAAGATTGGAGACATGATCTATGAAACTACGAAAAGCAACGCTTGCTGCTCTTGTAACTCTCCCAGCTCTATATCATCTTCACGAGACAGCAATCGCAGAAACGGCGGTATCTGATCATGTAATTGACGAGGGTGTATCCCAGCCGGTCTTCTCTTATGAAGATGCGATCAGAGAAACCATTTATGTGGAAACGGATTTAGACACAGATGGTGATGGTAAAAACGACCGAATCGCTGCCGATATTATCCGTCCCGCTGAAAGTGAAGAAGGATTAGAAGTACCTGTCATCATGGTCGCTAGTCCATACAACGAAAACATGGGTCGCGGTGAGGAGTCGCAGTTAAAAGAGTATATTGATGGCAAGCCGGTTTCATTTCCGTTATTTTATGACAACTATTTTGTTCCGCGTGGCTACGCCGTTGTACACGTTGATATGATTGGGACAAGCCTTTCGGACGGTTGTCCAACGACAGGAGGGTATGAAGAAACTGAAAGTGTAACGGCCGTCATTGATTGGTTGAATGATAATGCGGATGGTTATGACATTCATGATGAAACCGCAGTTGCAGATTGGAGCACTGGCAAAGTAGGGATGTATGGGAAGTCATACGATGGTACACTTGCAAATGCAGCAGCAGCAACAAATGTCGAAGGGCTTGAAACCATTATTCCTGTTACGGCAATCAGTAGCTGGTACGACTACTATCGTGCAAATGGCAGCATCTACTATTTGAATGGACCGAACGGTTTGGCCAATCGCGTGGTGAACTCAGAACGTAGGGGAGCTTGTCAGTTTGTATTCAATGGCATGAGGGATTTAATGGACGACGAATTTGGTGATTATAATGAATTTTGGGAAGAAAGAAATTACGTACCAGATGCGGATAACGTTACAGCGAGTGTTTTTCTCATCCATGGTCTGAATGATCTGAATGTAAAAACGAATCATTTCGGACAATGGTGGGAACAATTAGAGGAACATGATGTAGATCGGAAAATATGGTTGGCGCAAACGGCTCATGCTGAACCTTTCGATTATCGGCGAGATGAGTGGGTAAGCACCGTCCATAGATGGTTTGACCATGAGCTTTTAGGTATTGATAATGGCATAATGGACGAGCCGATGGCTGATGTAGAGCATGCAGCCAATGAATGGACGACGTATGACTCGTGGCCAGAAAGTAGTACAGAAGATGTAAAGCTAACGATTGGACAAGGTGATGAGCACGGTCATTTGACCGATGTGCCGGTTCCATCAGGAGAAGAGCTTAGTTTTCGCAACCTTCCACTAACGGAGAGGCAACTTGCCGAAGATCCTTTAGCCGATCATGACCATCGTCTTGCATTTTTATCACCTGAGCTTGAAGAGGAAGTTCGAATAAGTGGAACTCCAGAAATTGAACTGACAGCTTCGGTAAATGGAGAAAGAGTAAACCTTTCTGCACTTATCGTTGATTATGGAACCGATGAACGGCTGGATCATCGGAGTGGTTCTAGCGGTATGCAAATGATTGATGAGCAAACATGTTGGGGCGAAAGTTCTGAACATGACAGCGCTTGTTACTATGAACATGATTTGCTTACTCACGTGCAAGATTATGAAATTGTGTCCAGAGGATGGATGGATGCAAGAAATTATGAATCGGTTTGGGAAAGTCAATCGCTCGTTCCAGGTGAAACGTATTCGTTTAATTGGAACACGATGACTCATGATTACGTGTTTAAGCCAGGACACCGGATTGGTGTTATTATTTCAGGCAGTAACCGCACACATACACGCGCTGAACATAGCGATGTTGAGGTAACAGTAGATTTGAGTGAAAGCCTCATTTCATTGCCAGTTGTTGGCGGTAGTGACTCCATTGATTTTGGTTTAAGTGTAGAGAGTCTCATTGAACAAGTAGAGCAATTCAACCTTGAAGGCGCATTTTCTAATGAACGATCTGTACGCCAATTGCTTACACATCTGACCGCAGTCAAACATTTTGAAAAGCGAGAAGACCGCGAGCGAGCAGTGCAGCACCTCGGTTCATTCCACCATCTACTACAAGGGCAACTCAACAATGGGGTCATTAATGAACAAACGTATGACGATTTAATCGCTCATACCAACGCTTTGCAATACAAATGGGAATAACAGATGGTCGCCGGCCTTACGCCGGCGGCTTTTCGTGTGAGAAAGTGTAAGAATTACATATGAGGAATGTTCATTGAGCGAGAGTATACCGTGATGAGGAGTTGTTGTACTGTCGTCGGAGCAGGTTAAAACTAAAATATCGGAGAGTGAGTATATGTTAGAGCTTAGACCAAAAAAATACACATTGGTACAATTTCTCGTTTCTATGGGAGGATCTTCAACAATATACACGTCGTAAAACAAAAATCTCACCATAGATCGTTCTATGGTGAGATTTTCGTCCCGCCCCTGCCACGCCCCGCGGGCGTGGCGGGATAAGCTGACCCCGAGGGTAGACTTGCCTCGTTTAAGAATCGTCTTCACCTTCTGGTGGGTCGTTTTCTTCTGGCGGTGGGGTTTCATTATCCTCACCGTCTTCTTGCTCATCAGGCTGTTCGTTATCCTGGTCAGAACTCCCGTTGTTTTCACCTTCGCCAGTTGGGTCACTTTCTTCTGGCTCTTGACCTTCAGTAGGGTCTTCTTCTGGCTCTTCAGGTGTTGGAGCGCTTTCGGTCGGGTTCGACGGGTTCGATTCTCGGCCCATCGTGTCAACTGCGGCTACGTAGTAGCCTTGGGCAGGGTTAATGCCAGAAAAGCTCGTCGACGTATTTCCTTTCACTGAACCAACGAGACTGCCTGCTGCTGTATATACACGGTAACCGACGATGTCGCCATCAGAATGTTGCGCCCAGCTGATTGTTCCGCCACTTGATGACACTCCAGAAACTGCAGCTGGAGTATGGTCAAGTGCAGGGGCGTTTCGGTCAGGTACTAAATTCCCGGACAAACTGTCTGGCAAATAATCTTGGATATTCACACCGTCGAAGAACGTTGAGTTTACGGAAAAACCGGTGTCCGTAAATTCGGCAGGTGTTTGTTCATACGCAAGATAACTTTGACCACTAATCGTTACGTAGCGTGCGCCTTCTAGTGAGTCATCGGTTTGAGATGGCAAGTAGTTGCTATTAAACAAATCGGTATTCACAAGTCCAGCGTCGTAACAACTTTGGGAAGGAAGTAATCCGCTCACGCCACAAATTGACTGTCGTACAATTCCTTCGGGTTGCTCGAACCGTGAATCTGTCAAGACGACGTCACTGTTTGTTTCCACAGTGCGATTCATAAGCGTTGCCCAAAGCTGTTGTTGACGTTGACTGTATTCGCCTTGGAGCGGTTGGTTATCTCCGTAGCCGATCCATAAGCCGAAGCTCACTTTCGGGTTCATGCCGACGAACCAATAGTCACGCGCACCTTGCGACGTCCCGGTTTTTCCGGCCCAATCCCCACCGAAGTTTAACAGGCTAGGAATGCGTGATGCAGTTCCGTTTGAGAGGACATCTCGCATCATATCAATGGAAAGGTACGCCGTTTGCGGGGAGAACACGTCAACTTGATTGTGTTCATGCTCATAGATCACTTCACCCGTATGCGTCTCAATCCGCTCAATCATATACGATTCATTCCGCGTACCACCGGTCGCAAGCGTCGATAATGCGTTCGTATTTTCTTCAACCGTTGCATCAAAAGAACCGAGTGCGAACGACTCCGCAGCATAGTCAAGGTGCGGGGTGTAGCCAAGTTTTATCATATCATCGTACAAATCTTCTTCTGGCACTTGCCAAAATGTCCGTACCGATGGGGTGTTTCGTGAGTTCGTAATCGTATCTCGCACGGAAGGGATACCGGCGTAAGAACTACCAAAGTTACTTACGGGGTCTTGATCTCCCCCACGGTAATTCGTTGGCACATCGGGAACGACGATGCCCGGTTGCACAACCCCGCGCTCCATCGCAGATCCGAACGGCATGAGCGGCTTAATCGTTGAGCCTACGGATCGGCCTTCACCTGTCGTAGCGTGGTTCCATGATTCTTTTTCAAAGTCACGTCCACCGATAAAGCTTAAAATCGCTCCTGTTTCATTATCTTGTAACAAACCGCCCACCTGTTCAGGTTGTCCGTCATTCGTATTCGGACCGAACAAGTCACTGTTGGCGATCGTGTCTTCCATCGTGTCATAAATGTCTTTATGAATGGTAGTATGAATGCGGTATCCGCCAAGACGAAGTTCTGTACTTGCGCGCTCGGTGTATTGTTGGACGGTTTGTGCACGGTCTTCGTCTTCCATGTCGCTCAAGTCAACCCCGTCTTTGTCCAATAAATAATCTCTAAGAATGGGGACGGCTCTGCGTTCTGTTTCGTTCGTAACGTACGGATAACTTTCAAAGCTATTTTCTGGTGCATAATCCGTAATGTCTTCCATTAGGTCGTACTCTCGAGCTGCTTCGTACTCTTCCTCGGTAATCGTTCCAGAGTCTAACATCCGGTAAAGGACGATATTCTTTCGTTGCATTCCAGCAGTCAAGTCCTCTTTCAAATCCCCATCGGACGTGAAGGGAGTGTATGAAAAAGGATTTTGTGGAATGCCGGCAATATACGCAGCTTGAGGTAACGAAAGTTCCGATGCCTCGACATCAAAAATTCCATTTGCTGCAGCCTGAATGCCTGCAATTTGCGTACCGGCCGCATTTCTGCCGAATGGTACGATGTTTAAGTATGCTTCAAGAATTTCATCTTTGTCCATATAATTCTCTAAACGCATCGCAATTAAGATCTCTCTTGCCTTGCGGTCAAAAGAAACTTCGTTAGATAGCATTTGGTTTTTCACAATTTGTTGGGTGAGCGTACTTCCTCCCGTTTGCATGCCTGTGTCGACAAACTCTTGAAACACTGCGCGCATAACAGCTTTTGGAACGATGCCGTTATGTTCAAAGAAATATTCGTCTTCTGTCGCAATTAACGCGTCTTTCACGTGCGTAGACACTTCGTCCAAGCTTACTTCTCTTCGCTCAAGAATTGAAGGAAGTTCGCCTAAATATACGTCATCGGCGAAGTAAACGACACTTGTTTCTTCATAATTGTAGATGTCTGCACGAATTTCTTCTTGTGTATATTCCGGCTCATCTTCTACTAAAGAAACGAAGTAGCCAGCACCGGCTGCGCCGACAAATGTCTTCCGAGCAAGATCGTCACGCTTAAAAGAATGAGAATGTTCCAAGCGACAAGGCTTGTAATATTTAACCCTTGTACATAGCGATTGTTTTGTATGAAATCAGCCCAGCGGTTAAACCTCTGTAATATATTTTTCATCGTTCACCCCCTAAGAAGATCACGCATATTATAGCATACTTTGTTATAGACTAAAGAACCGCTATCCAGGTTATTCGTGATGAATATGTACAATTCCTCTTCTGACCTTTCGTTCTTACGTGTAGGTTGCCTTATCGATCGGGTTTACATACAGTTGACAGTGAACAATTGGCATGGTATAAAAAGATCATTGTCAATATAGGTAACGCGATGATGGCAACGAAGTAATTTCTTGTGTACAGGTTCAGAGAGTCGACGGTCGCTGCAAGTCGATCCGGCGCAAGAGATGAATTACATTGCTTGAGCTTTCTAGGAAACGTATACTCTGCGTTAAAGAGCCGAGTGGAGAGCGGAAGTTCTCAACAAGGGTGGTACCGCGATACGTTCGTCCCTTTTTAGGAGGGGCTTTTTTTTATGGACAAAAATAATAGGAGGACGAAGATATGACAAGCGAATGGACATTAACAACAGAACAAAAGGAAGAAGCGAATCGCCAAGTCGAGGCGCTTATGAGAGGTGTTGTGGAGATTGTGCCTGAAGAGGCGTTCCGAGGGAAAATTGAGAAATCAATTGCAACAGGTAAACCGCTCAACATTAAGCTAGGCATGGACCCTTCGGCCCCGGACGTGCACATTGGCCACACCGTCGTTCTTCATAAGCTTCGCCAATTCCAAGAATTTGGACATCACGTACAAATGCTTATCGGCGACTTTACAGGTAGAATTGGTGACCCAAGTGGTAAATCAGAAACGAGAAAAGTATTAACGAGTGAACAAGTAGCTGAAAACGCCAAAACGTACGTCGAGCAGTACGGCAAAGTGTTGGATATGGACAAAGCAACGCTCTACTACAATTCGGAATGGTTAAGCCAGCTAAACTTTGAAGATGTCATCAACTTAGCTGGGAATTTAACAGTGGCAAGAATGCTTGAACGTGAAGATTTCAATAACCGGTACAAGAACAACCAACCAATTTCCATACATGAGTTCTTCTATCCATTAATGCAAGGCTATGATTCGGTGGCGATGGATACCGATATTGAGGTTGGGGGTACTGACCAAACGTTTAACCTTATGATGGGACGCCAGCTTCAAGATGCGTACGGGAAAGATAAGCAAGTTGCCCTAACGCTTCCGCTCATTGAAGGGTTGGACGGTGTGCGTAAAATGTCGAAGTCATTAAACAACTACATTGGAATCGATGAAGAACCGAATGAGATTTTTGGTAAATCAATGAGCATTCCTGATGAGCTGATGGTGAAGTATTACAAACTGGCAACCGATATTCCGATGGAAGAGGTTGAAGCTTTGGAGAAAGGACTTGGTGAGGGTAGCATTCACCCAAGAGATGCCAAACAACGACTTGGCCGCCGTTTTGTTGAAATGTACCACGGGGAAGCTGCAGCTGCCGAAGCTGAAAAGTACTTCCAGACGGTGTTTACGAAACGTGCACTTCCTGAGGATTTGCCGGTCGTTGAGTGGAAAGGTGAGCCGATCGTGTCCATTATTGATTTGCTCGTTGAGCTGGAATTACAACCGTCGAAAGGTGAAGCACGGCGCATGATTAAAAATGGCGGTGTGAAAATTGATGAGCAAAAAGTCGAAGACATTCATGCAGAGATTACAATTGCAGACGATATGATCGTGCAAGTCGGCAAACGGAAGTTTGCTCAACTTAAGAAATGACCAAAAAAGATGGGGAGCATCCCCATCTTTTTTCTTGCTAAACGAACGTCTCTATGGAAGAATAAAGCGAAATAGGTGAGGAGGAGCGGTGATGTATAACAAAGCGTATTCAAGCCGATTGGAAGAATTCAAATCGTTAGCTCCAGAAGCCTTTGCTGCCTTCATCGCATTCGACAACGAAGCGCTCGCGCCAGGAAAGTTGCAGCCAAAGTTGAAGGAATTGATTGCTGTAGCGGTTGCGCATACGACCGGGTGTCCGTATTGCATTGAGTTACATGTCAATCAAGCGAAGAAACAAGGGGCAAAGAAAGAAGAAGTGGCAGAAGCCATCATGGTGGCGACCGCTTTAAAAGCGGGATCAGCGATCGCGCATAGTGTCAATGCATGGAATGCTTATGATGGAAACGGCGCAGATGAATTGTACAAATCTTCTTACTTCAATCGCTTAGAGGAATTGAAAACGTATAATGAAGAAGTTTTTCAGAAATTTCTTTCGTTTGATCAAGCAGCTCTTCAAACAGGTACATTAACGGTGAAAGAAAAAGAACTCATCGCTATTGCCGTCGCACACACGACAGGTTGTCCATATTGCATTGAGCTGCACACAGCAGCCGTAAAAGTTGCAGGAGCAAGCCGCGAAGAAGTTGCCGAGTCTGTACTTGTTGCAACAGCTCTAAAAGCTGAGTCTGCCCTTGCCCACGGAGTGAACGCACTAAATGCCTACGATCAGTAAACGAGGAGGTGACAATCGAATGAGTTTAATGTGAATCATTTTGCTTCATCTACTCTAACTTGATTTGAGTGTCGAGAAACGAATCACTTAATCTTAAGGAGGAGAATGATGAAACAGAATAAGCAAATCGAGCGATTACTGAACGTTCAACGAGATGTGAATTTTTCTGGAGTGATATTCATAAAGGAATACGACGGTGTGTTCGAGCAAGCGTTCGGTTATGCCAACCAGGCCGAACAGATAAGAAACAATCCAAGTACGCGGTTTGGCATCGCATCTGGAGCAAAGGTATTCACGAGCGCAGCCATTTGCAGACTCGTTGAAGAAGGTAAACTTTCATTTAATACGCGTTTACAGCAATGTGTAGACATCTCATTCCCACACTTTCATGAGGACATTACGATACATCATTTGCTTACGCATACGTCAGGCATTCCCGATTATTTTGATGAAGAATGATGGATGATTTTTCTGCATTGTGGGATGAAAAGCCGATGTACAGCATGAGGGAAGGCAAGGATTTTTTGCCAATGTTTCAACACGAACCGATGAAGTTCCATCCTGGTGAACGGTTTCATTATAATAACGCAGGTTATATTGTGCTAGGTCAAATCGTTGAGGCGGTATCGGGACGACCGTTTGACCGATTTGTTGAAGAAGAAATCTTTCAAAAGGTGGGCATGGACAAGTCAGGTTATTTTCAACTTGATCAGTTGCCTGAACAGACTGCGCACGGGTATATCGAAAGCAATCAAACGAATCAATATTGCATTCCGATAAAAGGTGGGGCAGATGGGGGTGTGTTTGTCACCGTAACTGACGTGGAAATGTTTTGGCGGAGTGTCGATAAAGCTGAACTTTTCTCAGAAAAGATGACGGAACAATTTTTACGTCCGAGAGTTCACGTAAATGATACTGTCTTCTATAGTTATTCAGGATATACAATTGAAAGAGAAGACAGTTCAAGAAAACATCTACTCGTCGGGTACGACCGGGTGTTTGCTTTCGGGCTTCGTTTGAACCTCCTGTAGTCGTGTTGTTGTCGTGTGCTCAAATCAAAGTGAGGGCGCAGATGAAATGATCGAAGCGATTGGATAATAAAAACCCCCTCTTTATAAAGAGGGGGTTTAGTGTATTAACGAGAGTACCACTCAACGATAAGCGCTTCGGTAATTTCTGAAGAAAGTTCAGAACGCTCTGGAAGGCGTGTGAACGTAACTTCATACTTCTCGCCGTCTACACTGACATATTCAGGTGTGAAGGCAAGGGATTCGCGAGCTTCAGCAATCGAGTTCATGTTGCGTGACTTCTCACGTACACCGATTACTTGTCCTGGCTTAAGCGTGTAAGACGGGATGTCTACGCGCTGACCATCAACAGTAATGTGACCGTGGTTTACGAGTTGGCGCGCCCCACGACGCGTACGAGCAAGACCTGCACGATAAACGAGGTTGTCTAGGCGAGATTCAAGAAGGATCATGAATTCTTCACCGTGTACGCTCCGCGCTTTGCTGCTTTATCGAATGTGCGCTTAAACTGACGCTCAGTCAATCCGTACATAAAACGTAGTTTTTGCTTCTCTTGAAGCTGGACACCGTACTCTGTCAATTTCTTGCGTTGAGTCGGACCGTGTTCACCCGGAACGTAAGGGCGTTTTTCTAGTTCTTTACCTGTACCGCTTAGTGAAATACCAAGACGGCGTGATTTCTTCCAAGATGGACCTGTATAGCGAGCCATAGTATAGCTCCTCCTTTTATCACGTTTATCGTGAAAAAGACGGGCAGGGGTAATCTCTTAGACGCTCATTTTGTTTTCACACATCTTCGCTCCGACAGCGGGGAGTTAGTGATGCACCTCGATTGTGATCAGCCGCAGTCGAGGAACAAAATGAAAGACGAAGTAAGTTTACCTTGGCTGTCTTTTAGCACAACTATCATTGTATAAAGTCCTTGCATAAAAGTCAACCTCAACGAACGAATAAAAACATGATATAGTGGGGGTGACTGAAAGAATGGAAGGTGAAGAATGATGAACAAATCAACACTCGCATCATACATTGATCATACGTTACTGAAACCTGAAGCATCAAGATCAGCCATTGTTACGCTTTGCGAGGAAGCCAAGACGCATGAGTTTAAAACGGTTTGTGTTCACCCGTATTGGGTAGAAACGGCTGTCGCTCTTTTAGAAGGTAGTCAAGTAGGTGTAACAACAGTCATTGGCTTTCCGCACGGCATGAATGTGCCAGAAGTTAAGGCTTATGAAACAGAAATTGCTATCAAACAAGGCGTGGCAGATGTGGATATGGTTATAAACATGGGAGCGCTCAAGTCTGGGGATGACGATCATGTGCTTCGCGATATTCAAGCCGTCGTAAACGCGGCAGCAAATAAAGCGACAGTGAAAGTAATCATTGAAACGAGTCAGCTTACCGACACTGAAAAAGTAAAAGCTTCTGAGTTGTGTGTACAAGCCGGAGCGGACTTTGTTAAGACATCCACAGGGTTTCACACCGGTGGCGCAACGCTTAGTGACGTTCGTTTAATGAAAGAAACCGTCGGTGATCATGCAAAAATTAAAGCTTCAGGCGGTGTGAAGAATGCGGCCGTCGCTGAAGAATATATTGAAGCAGGGACAGATCGAATTGGGACAAGTTCTGGCATTGCGATTGTTTCAGGTGCCGAGTCAGGAAGCGACTACTAGTCTCGATAAAAGATTTCGGGTTTACAATCGGCGCAAAACAGGAAAATTCTCTATAACAACCTGTAAAGGAGAGAGAACCTGTGTTACTACGTGTCGAGGACTTTAGAGACTTTTCACTGTCAGCTACTGACGATGATTTCGGAGCGGTTGACGATGTGTATTTTGACAGTACGGGTCGTTGGAGAGTTCGTTATATCGTTGGGGATACGCGGCGTTGGTTTTTTGGCGGGAAGGTACTCATCAGCCAGAGTTGATTACAAGGCTTGAAATTACTGAACAGCTCGTTGATTTAGACGCTACGAAAGACCAAGTGAAGGACAGTCCGAAGCCAGAAACAGATCAGCCAATCTCAAGGCAATATGAAGCAACGTTGCTTGATCATTACGGCCTTCAGCATTACTGGACCGTTTCGCCTGCGACGCCAGCAGGGTTCCACACTTTCCATATGCAGGGCCAATTGCGCCGTTTCGGGAACGCCAAGTCCAGATGATGTTGCGGGTTCACGTTTGGACGAAGAGAACTATCATTTGCAAAGTTCAAAAGATCTAACATCCTATTCGGTGTACGCCAACGATGAAAAGATGGGCTCCATATCTGATATTTTGTTCGATAGCACAACGTGGCAAGTCCGCTTTATAGAAATTGAGTCAGATGGCATTATGGAACGCGATCGCTACGTTTTGCCAGTCCAAGTGTTTAAAGACTTTGACCCATTGGAAAGTAGAGCTCATGTGCCGGTTGCTTTGCAAGTCATTGAAGATGCTCCGAAATCGGAGACGTTAACCGATGACGACGAGAAAGAGTTAAACGCATATTATGGTATCAAATAAAAACAAAAGGCAAGCTCCTTCAACCAGGAGCTTGCCTTTCTTCATACTAACGTTGTAAGTGAGGAACAAGGTGCTCAACAAATACAGTGAGTAGGCGACCCTCTTCTTCGGAGAAACGCGCCTTTTCTGGAGAGTCAATATCCAAAACACCATAAACTTGATCGTTAATAATGATCGGGACGACTACCTCCGATTGTGAAGCAGCGTCACAAGCGATGTGGCCAGGAAATTGATGCACGTCCTCAACGACTTGCGTTTCTCGTATCTTCGCTGCGGTACCACACACACCTTTGCCGACTTGAATACGTACACAAGCGGGCAATCCTTGGAAAGGCCCGAGCACCAACTCGCCCTCTTTTAAAAGATAAAAACCGACCCAGTTCGTACGATCTAGAAATTGTTGTAACAAGGCAGCCGCATTGGCTAGGTTCGCTGTAGGATCATCCTCATCTTCAAGCAAGGCATCCAGTTGTTTATAAAGCATGTCATATTTCTTCTGCAAATTTCCGTCGTAATTGACAGGTTCAAACATTCGTGTACACCCTCCCCTATATAACACTGTCTAAACTCATAATAACATGTAGAAAGAGTAAATAAGAAGTCGTAAAGCCTTTGCAGGATCGCACCGTCATAGAGCGAATGTATTCGTTAACCGAGTCATGAAAGGATGGAGCAAGTGAGAACTGAAAAACAAAACACAAAAGAAGCTGTCCAAACCGCAGCCATTGACTTGTTTATGACAAAAGGGTTTACGGGGACATCCGTCCGTGCAGTTGCCGATCGAGCGAACGTGAACGTCGCTTTAATTTCATATTACTTTGGTGGAAAAAAAGGTTTGTTAGAATATATTTTGAATGACTATCTCGCTGGATATTTACAAGCAATTGAAGAAGCCATTTCTTCGTCTGAATCTAGTTTTGATCAGCTATTGTCGATGGTGGAGCGGGCGATGGTGTATCAACAACGGCATGATCGTGCTGCCCGCCTCGTTCTACGTGAATTGACGCTCGATTCAATGCTCGTTCGCGAAGTGATGTCGAGTTATTTCATGAAAGAAAAGCATCTATTTTCTCTCGTCTATGATCAAGGAAGAAAAGCGGGTGTGTTCACGCAAATGCGAAAGGAGTGGGCGATCTTACATTTGCGTGGCATGATTACGATGCCGTTTTTACATGCGCAATATATTCGCGAAGTCTTCCATCTTGAACCGAGAGACGAGACGTTTATTGGCAAGTATATGGGTCATGTTCGTCAGTTTGTGGAGCGACAACTTTGTTCGACGCGCATAGCAGATTCCCCGACTTCAAATCTTGTTTACGTCTAAAGGCACTTGCAGTCGGACGCCTCTTAGCTGCTCTCGTCCTTGACTAAGGCCATGAGGGTGGTGAGCATCGGAGCCGTACACGAGGTGAAGTCCTTCCGCTTCTTTTTCTTTTAGGAACGAAAGAGGCGGATACGGTTCTTGACAGCCAGGTTTATTCACACCTGCACCGTTCACATCCACTTGCATCCCTTCGTTTTTTATACAGAGGAGAGTGTCTCTAATCCATTGATCATCCGTTGGGTATGGCAGACTCTTCTGGAATTTACGAGCCAGTGTTGGATGTCCGATTCGTCTCGGTTTGAATACCCCTAAATGACAAGTGACGGATCGTTGCACTGTTTTATAGTAATGCCACACCGCCTCATCTATAGAGGAAAACTGATTTGCGTACATTTGAAACACTTCTGCACTATAATCAATACAAAAGTAACCCGCACTCGTGTGAATGAAATGAACCGAGAGAATGCTATCATCTAGAAAACGTCCGTATTCATCAAGAAAGGCTTTGGTTTCTGTTTCGTACCCTTCGATATAATCAACTTCTAAACCAACGTTTATCGTCAATTTCGATTCGTATTCTTTTTTCAATTTCTGCAATTCATCCAAGTATTTTGCGAGGGACTCCAGTGTCATTGCACTGTCTGAGTTTGGGGTAGGGTCAACAAACCTTTCAGGAAGAGGCGCATGCTCGCAAAACGTCACCCCTTCATACCCGTCGTGAATGAGGGTCTCAATGTATTCTGATATTGCCGCTGAACTTCCGTGGGGACAATACGGACTGTGAACGTGGCCATCGTATACGATCGATTTCATATTTCTCCCACCTTCTTTCCAATTTTCCACTACTCTATTAGGTTACATGTTAATATAGTAATACACCAGTTCAATTCTCTTCAAAAATCGTCAGCGATGTCGATATAATTTAGAGGAGTTTGGACGTATTTGTTGAATTTTGTAAATGGGTATTATTATATACGAAACTAATTATCGATGGAATATATTGGAGTGAGAGAAATGGTTCCTGTAATCATCATTGCCGTTAGCATCCTTGTCGTTGCTGGAATTGCGTATGGTGCCTGGTCAAGGCGGCGGGTCTACCAAAGTGTAGATGAGTTAGATAAAAGAAAGAACAATGTGATTAATGAACCGATTGCGGATGAGATCAGCCGTGTAAAGGGGTTAACCATTTCTGGGGAAACAGAAGAGAACTTCGAGCGGTGGCGAAAAGCATGGGATTCCATCGTTGAAGATCGTTTTCAAGAAATAGAACTCGACTTGTTTGATATTGAAGAAGCCGCAAATAAATATCAGTTCAAGAAAGCGAAAGAAAGATTGAAAAGGTTAGCGTAACATTAACTAGCGTAGAAAACGAAATTGTTCCATCCGTGAAGAAGTGGATGAACTCGTTAGTAGTGAACAACAAAATCGCGATGAAATTGAGGCCGTATCCGAGAAATTAAAAGATACACGTGCGATGTTGTCTCGCCAACAAAAATCGATGGGTGAATCGGTGGAAGCGATTCGTGAAGAAGTGGAACATTGCCGCAGTGAGCTTGACAACTATTACGAAGATACTGCGCAAGGAAACTACATGAGTGCAAGGAGTCGTTTATTAACGATCTCTGAGACGATTGAAAGACTTGACCACTTGATGAATAAGATTCCTGGCATGCTCATGGAAGTTAGCGTCTCCTTGCCAGAAGAAATTCGCAATTTAAGAAGTGGAATCGAAGAGTTATCAGAACAAGGGTTTAACTTTGATCATTTTACGATTGAAGCGGACTTGCGTGAATTGACAACGTCGCTTCCGAAGATTAAAGAAGCGGTTGATCGTTTGCAAGTAGAGTATGGGGAAGAGCAAATTGAACGCTCCAAAGAGCAAATCGAAGAGATGTACCAAACGCTAGAACAAGAAGTCGAAGCCAAGCAACGTGTGGAACATGGCGTGAAGCAACTTGGTGAAAAATACGAAGCGGTTCGTACAAAACTGGAACACTTAGAAAAAGAACGTCAGAAGGTGAAAGAAAGCTATCAACTTCCTGAAGAAGAAACGAATCTCTATGAACAGATGAAAAAGGAACTAAAAGATGCGGAGAAGGACCAGCAAGTGTTTGCTGATTTGCACGCCAATCGTAGACAGTCTTATATCGACTTAGAGCAGACGATGGTGAAACTTCAAGACAAGCTACAGACAGTTAAAGAAGATATAGATTCATCAATGGAACGACTCGATGAGCTTAGAAGTGAGGAGCTAAGTGCGTATGAGCAATTAACGACGTTACGAAGACGGATGAAGTCGATTCAAATGAAAGTACACAAGAGTCACATCCCTGCTATGCCTGAGCATTTGCTCTCGCAGTTGGATGATGCAGAGAAAGAGTTGGAAAAGGCGAGAGCTCAATTAGACGTGACTCCGCTGCAAATGAAAGCGGTGAAAGAAGCGATTGAGCTCGGTCAGCATCAAGTAGGAAAGGCTGCTCATACGGTTGACGATACGTTGGCGCGTTCCGCTTGGGCAGAGCGGTTGATTCAGTTTGGCAATCGCTATCGCAACGAACATCCTAGTCTCAGACAAGTTCTTAAAGAGAGTGAATGGCAATTTAGGAATGGCTATTATGACGATGCGGTTGAGAACTTGACAGAGGCGTTAACCGAAGCTGTACCTGTCGCACTAGGAATTTAGAATCGTCTTGGAATGAAAGTGAAGAAAGTGTTTATCAAAACGCTTAAATGAAGATGTGACAAGAAGAGCTGGGCAAACGAGCCTAACGTTGAAGCACAAGTGCGATCATAACGCACTGTGCTTCTCGTTTGTTTACTCCACTTCTCGGCACACAGGTGAATTTATGATATAATGTTCCGTTGCTAGCGAACAGTTGAAAACAAGAGGTGTCAAGCTCAATGATCTATCTAGATAATAGTGCAACGACAGAACCTTATCCAGAGGTTATTCATACATTTGTAACGGCTAACGAACGTTACTTTGGGAACCCATCTTCATTACACCAAAAAGTTCTGAAGCAGAGAACCTTCTGCGGGAAGCGAGACGGGCCATCGCTCGACTGCTGAATGCACAACCATCAGAGGTTGTGTTTACTTCAGGTGGCAGTGAAAGCAATAACTTGGCAATCCAAGGAATCGCAAGGGCGAGAGAAAAGCGGGGAAGGCATCTGATCACAACGGCTGTTGAACACCCGTCAGTACTTGAGACGTGCGAGTTTCTAGAAACGGTTGGGTTTTCAGTGACGTATTTGCCAGTGAACGAAGAAGGTGTCGTATCTTTAACTGACTTAAAACAGGCAATAACGGAAGAGACAATTCTCGTGTCGGTCATGCATGTAAATCATGAAACGGGGGCTATTCAACCAGTACTAGAGTTCGGCGAATACTTGAAGAAGTTTGAGAAGATCCGTTTTCATGTTGACAACGTCCAAGGGTTCGGGAAGGTCGATCTCGACCTGCAATCTGTGGGCATTGACCTTTGTTCTGTATCCGGGCATAAGATTCATGGCTTAAAAGGGACTGGTTTTTTATACGTTAGAAGCGGAGTGAACATCCAACCGCTTGTATTTGGCGGAGGGCAAGAATTTCAACTTCGTGCCGGTACAGAAAATGTTCCTGCAATTGCTTCACTTGCGAAAGCGGCTCGTATGGCGATGGAGAAAAAGGAAGTACAAAATAGTAAGCTTGCTCGTATGAAAGAGGAACTACTCGAGTGGTTTGACGCTCAAGAAGGGGTGCACGTGAATACCCCGAAAGAAACAAGTGCGCCGCACATTATGAATGTTTCCATCGAGCGGACAATGCCGGAAGTGCTTATCCAAGCCCTCAGTAATAAAGACATTCACGTATCATCAAAATCAGCGTGTGCTTCCAAACAACCGAGCAAAAGTGCAGTACTCCTAGCACAGTTTGGTGAAGAAGACGAAAGAGCAGCGACGGGGTTGCGCGTGAGCATGTCATGGCAAACTTCACAAGCAGACCTGGAAGCTTTAAAAGCCGCATTGAGTCAAATCGTTCCACAGGTGAGAGAAATGAAGGAAGTGAAATCGTGAACATTGAGCATATACTCGTAAGGTATGGAGAAATTGCCTTAAAAGGAAAAAATAGAAATGAATTTGAACGGGCATTAAAAGGGAACATCAACAGTGTGCTTAGAAAGATTGGCTCATCTCGAGCGAAACGAACGTTTGGACGACTTATTGTTGAACTGAACGGCGATGACCCGAATGTTGTAATTTCTAGACTGAAAGATATATTCGGCATTATCTCACTATCAGTGGCAGTAAAAACGAGTCATGACGTCCATGACATCCAAAAAGTTGCGCTGCAACTAATGAAAGAAGAAACCGCAGCGAAGACATTTAAAGTGTCAGCAAGCGTTCATTTAAGAAAACAGAACTTGACTCACAAGCGCTCAATTATGAAGTCGGTTCCTACGTGCTACGAAACACAGACGATATTACGGTGGATGTGCATAACCCCGACGTTGAAATTAGCGTTGAAGTCCGCGAGCACGGCACGTATATTAGTGCAGGTAAAGTTCAAGGTAGAGGCGGATTGCCTGTAGGTACGTCTGGAAAAGTTATGCTCATGCTTTCGGGCGGGATTGATAGCCCAGTGGCGGGATACCTCGCGATGAAGAGAGGGTCGATCGTCGAAGCGGTCCATTTTCATAGTCCTCCATTCACGAATGAACGAGCGAAACAAAAAGTTATTGATCTTGCTAAGCAGCTGTCACTCTATGGAGGCGCAGTGAGGCTGCATGTCGTCCCTTTCACTGAAATTCAACAAGAGATTCATCGGCAAATCCCATCATATTATGCAATGACGATTACGAGAAGAATGATGCTAAGAATTACAGAGAAGATTGCAGCAGAACAAGGCGCACTTGCGCTAGTGAATGGGGAAAGCTTAGGTCAAGTTGCTTCGCAAACGTTGGAAAGTCTGCGTGCCATTGAACAAGCAGCTGAAATCCCGATATTACGTCCGTTAATTACGATGGATAAAATAGAAGTGATGGACATTGCCAAACAAATTGGGACGTATGAAACATCCATCTTGCCGTATGAAGATTGTTGTACGATCTTTTTGCCAGAGCAATCAAAAACAAAACCGAAGCTTGAAAAAGCCTTGCAGTTTGAAACCTCACTCGATATTGATGCGATGGTCGACAAAGCCGTTAACAATCGAGAGCCATCTCTTATTTCAAGTGATTCACCAACCGATAACAATTTCACGGAATTATTGTAAGTTCATTTTTACACCGTCATCCTAAATTTGTTTGCTTTTTTAGGGTGACGGTGAACGTTCTAGGAGGTTGACGATGCAAACCATTTACTATAACGGCAAAGTATATCCGATGACTTCTGAACATTCACTCGAAGAAGCCGTTTTTGTCAAGGACGGAGTTATTCAAGCGGTAGGGTCAACGAGTGAAATCATGAATACCTATAAACAAGCAGAAGTTGAGCTCATTGATCTCGATGGGCACGTCATGTTTCCAGGATTTGTAGATAGTCATGCACATATGCTTGGTTATGGGTTTTCCCTAAAACGCTTGGACCTTAGCGGTGCAAAAAGTAAAGAAGATGTGATAGAAAAACTCATTCGTAAAGCAGAAGAATTGCCTCAGCATGAGTGGCTTATTGGAGAAGGATGGAATGAGAATGAATGGGTACAGCCTCATAGTATTCACCGGAATGAACTCGATGCTCATTTCCCAAATCGTCCAGTAATGATTACGAGAATATGCCGACATGCGATGGTTGTAAACAGTCGAGCGCTTGAGCTTGCCGGTGTTCATTCAAATACACCTGATCCTTCTGGCGGTGTTATCGGTCGCGACGATACAGGATTGAATGGTTTGCTTCTCGAAAATGCACAAGATATAATACATGCTGTGACACCTAACTTTACCTCAGATAGTATGACTGACGCGTTAACGCTCGCTTATGAGCAGATGACATCTCTCGGTTTGACAGGCGTACATACGGAAGATCTCGCTTATTATGGAAATACAGAGGCGGTTTTGGATACGTACCGGGCAGTATTAACAAAACGAGAGCGTCAGTTTCGTGTGCACCATCTTATTCACCATGAAGCCGTTGACGATTGGGCGAACTGTGTCGGTGGTGTAGACGAAGATTGGTATGGGCAAACATTTAGCAGCATGAAGATCTTTGCAGATGGCTCGCTCGGTGGGCATTCTGCTTGGTTGTCAGAACCTTATAGAGGTGAAGGGTTGAACCGAGGGGTTCCGATTCATTCAGATCATGAATTAGAGGTACTCGTTCAAAAAGCACGAAACTTGGGACTGACGGTCGCCGTACATGTAATTGGTGACGCTGCACTTGCACAAACATTAGACGTACTTAAGAAGCACCCACCCGTCGGTGAGAAAAAAGATCGGCTCATTCATTTGCAAATTACGAGTCGATCACTTATTGAAAAGATGCAAGGTATGCCCATTGTTCTTGATATTCAACCGCAGTTCACTGTATCAGACTTTCCTTGGATTCAAGACGCAGTACCAGAGCCATTGCTTCGCGTTTCGTATGCATGGAAAACATTATTGGATCACGAAATCATTTGTGCGGGTGGATCAGATGCACCGATTGAACCGCCAGATCCTCTTTTAGGAATTCATGCAGCAGTCGCAAGACGCAAACAAGGTGAGCGACATCCGGGTTACATTCCAAGTGAGAAACTCACTGTCTATGAAGCCATTTCTCTGTATACTTCAGGAAGTAGCCAAGCTTCTGGAGAAGCGCATATGTACGGAGTGATTCAGCCGGGGTTTGCTGCGGACTTTACAGTTCTTGATCAAGACCCTTTTCAGCTCCACAACATCGACGAACTTCTTAGTACAAATGTAGTGTATACCATCGTCAATGGCACGACGGTGTTTTCTAACAAGCAAGAGAAATAGAGGAGGAAGAGAATTTGACTGTTAAACGTTGGATTGCCATAGGGATTGCTGCTCTAGTACTCGTCATCTCCGGTGCGTTTCAGTTAGCAATGACTGTCGCATCCGCAAGCTTTTCAGATATGATTGACTTGGACGGCGGAGATTTCAGGCAAGAAATTATGGAAGTAGGCTCAAACGGACAGATTGCGGTCATAGACCTTAATGGCATGATTATGGATACTGGAGCAGACGATGGATTGTTCGCATCCGGAGGCTACAATCACCGCACGTTTTTACAAAAGCTAGAAACCGCGATGGAAGACACGATGGTCGACGGTATCGTTATTAATGTGGACACACCTGGTGGAGGCGTCGTTGAAAGTGCGTCGATCCATGAGCGAGTTGTAAGAGCCCAAGAAGAGTATGATACCCCGGTGTATATTTCTATGGGAGGGATGGCTGCTTCTGGTGGGTACTATATTTCTGCGCCTGCTGATTACATTGCCGCTCACCCAGCGACAATGACTGGTTCACTCGGCGTCATTATGGACTCGATAAATTTTTCCGAGTTAGCGGAAGAATGGGGGATTTCCCATGAAGTCATCAAATCAGGTGACTATAAAGATATGGGTAGTCCAACGCGAGAGATGACTGACGATGAGGAAGCGATCTTGCAAAGTATGGTTGATGACATGTATGAGGATTTTGTGAAAGTCATTGTTGATGGCAGAGATATGCCTGAAAGCGAAGTTCTTGAACTTGCCCAAGGTCAAATTTTCACTGGAAATCAAGCGCTCGAAAATGGGCTCATTGATGGATTAGGTGATTTGGAACATACCATTGAACATATGGAAGAACAGTTGGAGCTTGATGCAACGGTTATCCATTATACAAATAGTTTTGGAACAGGTTCAATTTGGGGATTGATGGCAGAAGCTGTATCTGGTGATAACCTTACATTAAGTCATTTAGAAGAGCTCGTCACGCATTCTAGTGCACCGAGGCTCATGTATCTCTACCAAGAATAAAGGAGGGACGGTCAAATGGAAATTCCATATGATGAAAACGACAATCGGGCATCTCGCCACCGTGAAGATGAGCAACCGATGCGCACCGCACCGCCCTCAACATATCAAGTAAGTGTGTATGGTGGTTTTTGGCTTCGCTTGTGGGCGTACCTATTGGACCTCATCGTTGTAGGGTCTGTAAATGGTTTGTTGATCTCTCCCATCTTCATCCTATCAGACGCCAATCCGGAATTCTTAACGATCTTTACCGTACATGGAATACTCACGTCAATTATGGCTTACGTGTATTTCCTGTTGATGACAAAGTTTTTTGGGCAAACGCTCGGGAAGATGGCCTTTGGGTTACGCGTCGTGTCTGTCGGTCTTACAAGACCAACATGGGGCGAGGTATTCACACGAGAAGTGCCAGGAAGAATGATTCATCGTGTGCTCGTGATCACGAACATTATGTACGTCGTTGTCGGTTTTCACCCTCATAAAGCGGGTGTACATGACCTGTTGGCAGATACGAGAGTCGTTCGTGATGTTGAGCCGATCCGTGAAGATGATCAAGAAGACGATGAAGACCGCGTAGAAGCATAATAAGAATACACAAAACGACTTCCTTTTTGGAAGTCGTTTTTTGTATGAGGTCAAACGTGTAGCTAGAAGAACCGGATCTATTAGTGAACAAGGCATAGAGGTCACCATTTATATATCCCATGGCTGAAGGGTTATCCCACCTCGTGTACCGTTTAAGGTTTGGATCGTTTGTCTATACTGATGGCAAAGAGACGGGAAAGATGTGGTCAAACATGCTCTATCTGGTGATTGCCATCGTTTTGTTCATTATTATCGTATCGGCTCTCTGGTGTATGAAAATTTCAATTCATGTTCACTATATGCAGGCAAACTTACATGCCGAAGGCGTTATTCGCCTCTCCTTTTTGAAAGGGTGGATGAGTAAGACGTGGAGAGTTCCGAACGTAGAATGGGATGATGAGGAACTATCGGTAAAGTTTAAAAAGAACGAAGATCATTGGTTCAAACCTTCAGAACAATCGCAAATCGAAGAAGAGACGCCGAGGGATTTGTTACATCAATGGGAAGCGTCACGAGCTTTCTTACGCAAAGTGAAAGGTTTTTATGTAATTGTACAAAAGTTTATGGCGACAGTTAACGTTCATGAAATCCAATGGAAAACCCAGTTAGGTACTGGTGATGCTGCTACGACAGGAACGATGACGGGAATGATTTGGACGGTAAAAACGACCGTGATTTCCTTTTTCTCAAATCGAATGAAACTAAAGCAAATGCCGAAAATGAGTGTGCTGCCATTTTATCAAGCGGCGGTATTTCACACCGAATTTACGTGCATACTCCGCTTTCAGGTCGGGCACGCTGTTCTTATGGTCTTACGAGTGCTCAAGCATAGGAAGAAGAGCACACACACAGTATATTCTAACGTGCAATCAGTAAAGAGAGGGGCTTAACTTACAATGTCTGAACATCCAATCCAAGGGCTTATGAAAACAGCCATGGAAAATATTAAAGAAATGGTCGACGTAAATACCATTATTGGAGATCCTGTAGAATCACCTGATGGAAGCGTCATTCTTCCAGTTTCAAAAGTCGGGTTCGGCTTTGCAGCAGGTGGAAGCGAAATCACGCTAAATCGTGCGGTTGATGAAGAGGAGCGCCACCCATTCGGTGGGGGAAGTGGGGGTGGTGTATCCATTACGCCTGTAGCATTTCTCATTGTAGGCAATCACGGTGTGAAAATGATTCACCTAAATAACCAAACACACTTTTATGAGAAATTGTTGGAGTTGACTCCGCAAGTGGTTGAAAAAATTAAGGATCTACTGTCGGATGATCCGAAGACGAAAAACCATACGGAAGTTATCACACATACCCATAAAGACCAAGAACCGCCAATTTAAAGTACGATTCGTTGCTTGTTGCCTCCTAACCCAGTACACTAGTAGTAGTTAGTAGATTGAAGGAGGCAACAATAATCATGGCAAAAGTTACCTTTAAAGGCAACCCGATGACATTGATTGGTGAAGAAGTAAGCGTTGGCGAAAAAGCACCAAACTTTACAGTTTTAAATGCAAGTCTTGAAGAGAAGTCTTTAGAAGACTACCGAGGGCAAGTTGTAGCAATTAGTGTGATCCCATCTATTGACACTGGTGTTTGCGAACAGCAAACGAAGCGTTTCAATGAAGAAGCTGCCCAATTAGAAGGGGTGCACGTACTTACGATTAGCGCCGATCTGCCATTTGCACAAAAGCGTTGGTGTGCAGCAGCAGGTGTAGAGAATCTAACGATGCTGTCAGACCACAGAGACTTCTCGTTTGCAGAAAGCTTCGGTGTTGGCATGAAGGAATTACGATTATTGGCTCGTTCGGTATTCGTCCTTGATCGTGACGGTGTTATTACGTACAAGGAATATGTAAAAGAAGGAACTGAACATCCTGATTATGAAAAGGCGTTACATGCGGTGAAGCAAACGGTCGATGCCTAAATAGAAAATCCGAGCAGGAAGTTTTGACTTCTTGCTCGGATTTTTATTGTGAAGTCATAAAGTTTTTGGTTGTGGGGCTAAACAGAAATGTTAACATCATCGGCGTAGCAGGAAAGACGATAATTTTATGAGAATTGTATACAAGTTGAACTTCAGAATTTCAATGATAGGATCAACATCGCTCTTTGCCGAAGGGTAAAAAGACGTGATTGACGTTTACCACCTGTCACTTATGTGACCATTCTACTCAAACCGGGCACTTTCGGCCCTCAATGGTCACATATATCGCGCTTTGTGACCGTTGACTCCGTTTATGTGCGAATTCACGCTTAAAATCATGATTTTTCTTTCTCAAGTGTCACAGTAATGAATATATGGAGCATTTGGACTTCTTTCCACACACTTTAGCCAGTAGGTAAAAAAGTGAATCGTGTCGCCCTTATTCTCTAAAGAATAAGTTTCTGCTTATAAAGGAAAGCAACGACCACAGCGCAAATGAGAAAAAATTACGTTCATTCTATATCGATCGTCCACAAATAAAATCGCCACCCAATTTCGGGGGTGGCGATTTTATTTGGAATGTTGAACACGTTCGTGGGCAGGATTCGTCGTAAGGGAGTAACACTCGTAGCAAACAGATTCATATACTTGTGAAGCATTGCCAAAGTCTTCAACATTTATTGGGGACCCACTCGTTTGCAACTGTCCATCTAAATAGAGCAAGTGGTGCGTCGCGTCTTGTGAGCAATGCACACAAGGCATCGACAGGTGATGAATGGTAAATCCGCATTCCATCGCTCGTTTGACTGGTTCAAACATCATTCCTGTGTAAGAGATCATCAGTCCGTATGCTTGAATTGTTGAATCATACGCAATGGAGGCAGCAGATAACGCTTCTACTTGTTCATCTGTAAAAAACTGAAGTTCGTCAACAAGAACAACATCGGGTTGAAACGACTCAATTGTGGATAAAAGAAGTGTTCCGTCGTCATATTTTGGAATGACGGTAGCAGGTCGTTTTGTATGTAGCGCGCGGGAAGACACAAAGGCTCCGTCCCGTAAGTCTGTTTCAGGCTTTAAAGTCAGGACACGTTTGCCTTGTTCGTCTAGCTGGTGACCATTCATTATGAGATGTGCAGACTTTGAAGATTTCATAGTACCTAAGATTAGATGACGAACTTTATTCGACCTAAGCATTGTGAACACCTCTTACGTGAGTATATTTCATGAGTAAACGACGTTCGAGTCAAAGCGACATCGAGTGTTGTACAAGATATTATCTTGTCACAGTTTCCACCGAGTTGCAAGATGAGATATCGTATGAATGGTTTCGGAAAAATGTTCGGTTTGTGGAACTGAACTGGAGAAAGAGTGCCGGGTCATGCTAGAATCGAGTGAGACAGATTTGAGGTGGCGTAATGAAACGACAATTAGATGTAGATCAATTATTTCATACACTAGATACAATGACGGAAATCTTAACCGAAGAAGGCCACGGTCAGTACCTTGAGGCGTTGGCCCAAACAGGAGAGAATTTGTTTCGAGGAGAAATTCTCCAAGAACCGCTTTCTGATGGGGCGATTGCTAAGATGGACGCCTTATTCAAACAAGTACATGATACGAGCATAGAGAAAGAAACGGTAAGAAAAGCGTTTCAACTAGCAATTATTAAAGGCATGAAACAGTCGGTGCAACCACACCATGCAATGACCCTGATGGGATCGCAGTATTTTCATCTTACCTTATTCAGCGCCTCATAGGAGCTGATCAAAAAGTGACGGTTTATGATCCTGCAGTTGGTACAGGGAACTTGCTAACTGCGGTTATGAACCATACCGACAATATTCAAAAGGGCATTGGGCTGAAGTCGATGAGTCGCTCATCAACCTTGCGTATGTGATGTCGAATCTTCAACAATATGACTTAGAACTGTTACAGATGGACAGTGTTCGTGAACAAGGCATCCCAGACGTAGATCTGATCCTTTCTGACTTACCAATCGGCATTTATACAAACGATGATGTCATCGAATCATTTGAATCGAAACCTGACGAAGCACGGATGCCAGCAGAGTATGCGCTTATAGAGAACAGTTTGAAGTCTTTAAAGCCTGGTGGTATTGGACTGTACCTCATTCCGAATGACATGTTTTCGAGAGACCACTCCGAGAATTTTCGCTCCTTCATGAAACGAGAAGCGATTACACTTGGCATGTTGCAGTTACCGGCTTCGATGTTTAAAGCAGAAAAGCACCAAAAGAGTATATGGATGATTCAAAAGAAGGGGCCGGGGGTAACGGCGCCGTCACAAGCACTGCTTGCTGAACTCCCGTCATTTCAACGTGCAGATGCACTTTCTGACATGATGACGCGTATTAATGATTGGTTTTTGAAGTATTTCAGCCGCTAATATCCGGGAGGACAAATGATATGGACCAAGATCAGCGATATGAAAGACAGCTTGCTATATCGGAATGGGAACGTTTATATTTTCAACAATCATCGAGTGGCGTTACCACTTCAGAGCCATGGGCAGTAGATACAAAAAAAAGAATACCGGAGAGGTATGAAAAGCGGCTTATTGATTTACTAGATCGGTTTGTTTTTTATACGCAGACACTTATTCTTAATTCCAGCACACAGCATGACACGGAACAGCGTATGCTCACAACGGCTCGAGTGTTTGACGATCGCGTTCAAGAGATCGCCGACTTAAAACAGTTGCGCTATGAACAAAATCGCTTCTTACTCGAACAGAGTACAGCGAAGCAACGGCTTATTTCTTTTGGTCAAGGCGGACTCACGGGCTTAGGAGGACCGATGCTACTTGCGGCAGATCTTCCATTAATGTTGGCGATTAATTTGCGAACTGTGCAATTATCCGCGATGTCATTTGGTTATGATTTGCGGCACCCTGCGGAAATGATGATTGCGCTGAAAGCATTCCATACCGCAACATTGCCCCGGAAGTTGCAACACGCAGCCTGGATCGAGCTTCAACATGAGAAAGAACGACTCGCTACCAGTTTCCCACTGTTTTATGATGGTGAAGAAGAAGTGATTACGACCGAATGGTTACAACAGCCTCTTCGGCAAATTGGAAAGTTGGCAATCATTACGATGCTTCGCAAGAAAATGGTGCAAGGCATACCGGTTGCGGGCATTTTCTTAGGAGCGATGAGTAACTATCAGTTCAGTCGGCAAGTGTCAGAAATCAGTGCCCATTATTATGAGAAACGGTATTTAGAAGACATGGCTGATTGATTTAATTATGCAAATTAATATGTAGCCTCAAAACCGAAACCTTAATTATTCAGGGTTTCGGTTTTTGATTTATACATTTTTATAAAAATGTATGTATAAGTATTGAGTTATTTTGCACGTGATGATACAGTATGAGTAGAATAAAAAACAAACAGTTTTGCATGTTTACTAACCCATTATGAATAAAAATAAAAGCGAACGCTCGTATAAGGAGGTGAACAAGAGAAGTGGTGCGCTTACTTCTCTTGTAAACAATGAATAAACAAAAAGTTGTGTTAGCATACTCAGGTGGTTTGGATACATCCGTTGCCGTTCGTTGGTTGATGGATCAAGGATATGAAGTTATTGCTGTTGGTCTAGATGTTGGGGAAGGCAAAGACCTAGAGACGGTTAAACAAAAAGCGATTGATGTTGGGGCAACCCAGTCATATACGATTGATGCAAAGAAAGAATTCGCAGAAGAGTTTGTACTTCCTGCTTTACAGGCGCGAGCAATGTACGAAGATAAGTATCCACTCGTTTCTGCATTATCAAGACCGTTAATTGCTAAGAAACTTGTGGAAATTGCTGAGCAGACAGGCGCTGGAACGATTGCGCACGGGTGTACTGGGAAAGGAAATGACCAAGTCCGCTTTGAAGTTTCCATTCAAGCGCTAAATCCTGACTTTGATGTCATTGCCCCAGTTCGTGAATGGGGTTGGTCACGTGACGAAGAGATTGAATATGCAAAACAGCATAACATCCCCGTTCCTGTTGATCTTGAGAATCCATACTCCATTGACCAGAACCTTTGGGGAAGAAGCAATGAGTGTGGCATTCTTGAAGACCCTTGGGCGACGCCGCCTGAAGGGGCTTATGACTTAACGAAGCCATTAGAAGATACACCCGATCAACCAGATATTATTGAAATTGAATTCCAAGCAGGAAAACCTGTAGCGATTGACAATAAAGCGTATGAACTAGATGAATTAATTATGCAGTTGAATAAAGTAGCAGGAAAACATGGTGTCGGTCGTATCGACCATGTGGAAAACCGCCTCGTTGGCATTAAATCAAGAGAAGTCTATGAAACACCGGGGGCGACAACGTTGCTAACGGCTCATAAAGAGCTAGAAGATCTCACATTGCCTCGTGAAGTCGCTCATTTCAAACCGGTTGTGTCTAAGCAATTAACAGAGCTTATCTACCAAGGTCTTTGGTTTTCATCATTGCGTCCGGCATTGCTTGCGTTTTTAGACGAAACGCAAAAGAATGTTACTGGGAAAGTACGCGTAAAACTATTTAAAGGTCATGCAATCGTTGAAGGACGCCAATCTCCGTTCTCACTTTACGATGAGAAATTGGCCACGTATACGTCCGAAGATGAATTTGATCATAATGCAGCCGTTGGTTTCACGAAGCTTTGGGGCTTACCGACGAAAGTTCACAGTCAAGTGGTAAAGAACGGTGTGAACGTATGACGAAGCTTTGGGGTGGACGATTTACTAAAGAAGCAGAAGCTTGGGTAGATGAATTTGGAGCTTCCATCGGCTTTGATCAACAGTTGGTTTTTCAAGATTTGGAAGGGAGCATGGCACATGCGGCCATGCTTTCCTCTTGCCAAATCATTTCTAAAGAAGACGAAGAGCAGATCCAAAAAGGACTCACAGTTTTAAAAGAGAAAGCGGAAAAAGGCGAACTTGTTTTTGATGTGAAATATGAAGACATTCACATGAATATCGAGAAGTTATTAAGAGACGAGATCGGAGACGTTGCCGGTAAGCTACATACCGCAAGAAGTCGAAACGACCAAGTGGCAACAGACATGCATTTGTATGTTAGAAATGAAACGCATGAATTAATCGTAATGGTTCAGGAGTTGCAACAAGTGTTGGTCACGCAAGCGGAGAAACACGTTGAGACGTTAATACCAGGTTACACGCACCTTCAACGTGCTCAACCCGTCTCATTTGCGCATCATTTATTAGCGTATGTATCGATGTTTAGTCGGGATGAAGGGAAGTTGGTCGACAGCTTAAAGCGCGTAAACATTTCGCCACTTGGAGCCGGCGCTCTTGCGGGAACAACATTTCATATTAATCGTCAACAAACGGCAAAAGCATTAGGTTTTGACAACGTGTATACGAATAGTATGGATGCGGTGAGTGATCGGGACTATTTAATCGAGTTTCTTAGCATTGCCTCAACGATTATGATGCACTTATCAAGATTTTCAGAAGAGATTATTCTTTGGTCGAGCCAAGAGTTCAATTTTGTTGAATTGGACGATACGTTTGCGACGGGAAGTAGCATTATGCCACAGAAGAAAAACCCAGATATGGCAGAACTCGTTCGTGGGAAAACAGGACGAGTGTACGGAAGCTTATTGTCTATGCTTACAACGTTAAAAGGTCTGCCACTCGCATATAACAAAGATATGCAAGAAGATAAAGAAGGGATATTTGACACTGTGAAGACGGTGAAAGGGTCGTTAAAGATTTTTACAGGCATGATTGACTCAATGATTGTAAACAAAGACGAGACAGAGCGAGCGACCCAATCAGATTTCTCGAATGCAACCGAGCTTGCAGATTATCTTGCAAACAAAGGCATGCCGTTTCGAGAAGCTCATGAAATTGTTGGCAAACTCGTATTGCAATGCATCCAGCAAGGCATTGTTCTCAATCAGTTGCCATTAGAGACGTTCCATAGCATGAGTGAGTTGTTTGAGCCAGATATTTATACGGCGCTTGATCCTTACGAGGCGGTTGCAAGAAGAACGAGTGAGGGCGGAACAGGATTTACTGTTGTACGCGAGGCGATTGCCGCTCATAAAAAAGAGTTAGGCTTAAAATAAAACGAGTGTGGGTCCTATGCCCACACTCGTTTTATTTACGGCGTACAATTAACACATCGCAAGTTGCTTGTCGAACGATGGCTTCTGACACACTACCAATCACGATTCGTTCAACTTTGTTGGCGCCTGTAGCTCCTGCCATGATCAAATCAATGTCATACTTTGGCGCGATATAGCGTGTAATTCTGACTTTTGGAGAACCGAAGTCGAGAACCGTTTCAATTTCTTCGACACCATTTTCTTTTGCTTGCTTTTTGTAATTCTCTAACGTTTCTTTCGCTTGTTCTTCTGCTCGTTTCACAATTTGTCGATCAAACCGTTCGATGGTAGCAAAGGATTTTGTATCAATGACGGTAACGATGAACAGCTTTGCTCCTTGGTCTGCAGCGAATTCGCATGCTTGGTCAAACGTATAGTTCGACTCCGTAGAACCGTCCACCCCTACGAGTATTCTGTTATAGCGACGCACAATGACTCCTCCTCACATAACTTAAGTAAACGTAAAATCAATGCAAGATAATAATAACAGTTCTTCTATGTTAGGTGTTACCTTTATGCACCAATTTTAAACCTATTCAATAGGGTTTTTAGGTAAATCGTGAAAAAATTGACGAAAATGAATGAAAGAAGGCGTTTAAGGGTCTCATGCTTTTTATCTACTACGAAACATAGTAAGATCGTGGGTAACGATGTGTAGTTTGGAGGAAGACGGCATGAAGCATGCACTAGTAACCGCAGGTTCAAAGGGATTGGGACGGAAAGTGACAGAAATGCTCATCAAAGAAGGATACGTTGTCACAATCAGTTACCGGAGTGACCGGGCATCTGTAGACGCTCTAAAAACAGACCTCGATGTGGATCGCGACAAACTGTTGGCTGTACAGGCGGACGTGACAAAGAGCGATGACATTGAGCGTTTGTTTAGAACAGCAATCGATCATTTTGGCCGTTTAGATGTGCTCGTAAACAATGCAGGACCGTATATATTTGAACGAAAGAAAATCTATGACTATACAAACGCTGAATGGGATGAAATGATTATGGGCAACTTGACAAGCATGTTTCAAATGGTGAAGTATGCACTGCCCGTAATGCGCAAACAACAGTATGGAAGAATTATTGCATACGGCTTTCAAGATGTTGGACATGCCCCTGGGTGGCTGTACCGTGGACCCTACGGGGCAGCAAAAGCAGGACTCGCTTCATTCATCAAAACACTTGCTCTCGAAGAAGCGCCATACGGGATTACTGCAAATATGGTTGTGCCAGGCAAAATTGTTGGTGAGATGAAAGAAGCCTCAATCGAGGCGAGCCGGCAAATTCCTGACGAACAAACGCCAGTAGGTCGGTCTGGGACAGGAGAAGATATTGCGAGAACGATTGCCTTTTTGATTCATGAGGATGCGGATATGGTAACGGGAAGCATCGTTGAAGTGACTGGCGGAGTCGATGTTCTTCATCAACGAAGGCACGAATAAAACGATGTAGTGACAGTCGTAATCATTGTATAAAGTCACCAAGAATGGTCATCTTATACAGTAGAGGTGATCACAGTCGTGAGAGGATACGTATCTTTTTTGATGCTTTTATGTTTGCTGTTTGCGGGGCCTTTGTTGAAGAAGCGCACGCTGATGAATTAATGGAAAGCTTTTCTTTAAGAGTTACGATTGAAACAAAGGATAATGTGTACCAATGGAAGTATGATAATCCCGATTATTATGAGTTTCAGGACGGAGATCATGTGCTTAGAGCAGAAGACGCGAAAGTGCACGTGGATAATATGTCCGAGCAGCTGCACGTAGATGAACGAGTCACTTCCGATCAGCTTGCAGCCCGAATTAAGGAGTTATTTCCTAAGTTAAAGTCGATGGATGTTCGTTGGCGCAATAAAGATAGTGAACTGTACACGTGGCGATGGAAAAATGACCAAGTGCTGGTTGATTAATCCCCTCTTATAGTCTATCTTTGAGAGAGATAATGAAAGCCAACCTATAATGATAAGGGCGTGGGGAAATGAAGATTGGCGTACCCAGAGAAGTGAAAAATCAAGAAAACCGTGTGGCGATGACACCAACCGGTGTTGTCCTTCTTACACGTCAAAACCATGAAATATTCGTGGAAAAGTCTGCTGGTGTAGGTTCAGGGTTTACGGATGAACAATACATCGAAGCGGGTGCCGTAATTGTTGATTCGGCAGAAGAAGCGTGGTCGAAAGATCTAATCGTAAAAGTGAAAGAACCAGTGAAAGAAGAGTATCAGTACTTTAGAAAAGGGCAGTTGTTGTTTACATATCTTCACCTTGCCGCTGAAGAAGAACTTACGAAAGCTCTTTTAGAGAATGAAGTAACATCGATTGCTTATGAAACGGTACAACTTCCAGATGGGTCTTTGCCGTTGCTTACACCGATGAGTGAAGTAGCGGGCAGAATGTCGACACAAATGGGTGTGCAGTATTTAGAGAAAACAAAAGGCGGTAAAGGCATTCTTCTTGCAGGGGTTCCAGGTGTTCAGCGTGGAAAGGTAACCATCATCGGAGGTGGGGTAGCCGGTACGAATGCTGCTAAGATTGCTCTTGGTCTCGGTGCAAGTGTCACAATTCTTGACTTGAGCCCACAACGTTTGCGGGAATTGGATGACTTATTTGGTTCATCTGTAAACCTTCTTGTTTCTAATCCGGTCACGATCGAACAATCCGTAAAAGAAGCGGATGTTGTCATTGGTGCTGTGCTTATTCCAGGAGCAAAAGCACCGAAGCTTGTGAAGGAAGAGACGATTAAGCAGATGCAACCTGGATCAGTACTCGTTGATATTGCGATCGATCAAGGCGGGATTTTTGAAACTACTGATCGGATTACGACACATGATGATCCGGTGTATACGAAACATGATGTGTTACACTATGCAGTTGCGAACATGCCAGGTGCCGTCCCTCGTACGTCTACCATAGCGTTGACGAATGTGACTACGCCGTTTGTATCTGCATTGGCAAGCAAAGGTCTTGTCAAAGCGTTCCAAGAAGATGTGACGCTTAGTAAAGGTTTGAACACGATTGATGGAAAACTGACGTACCGAGCAGTTGCAGAAGCGATGAATTTACCTTACACATCAATGGAAGAGGCACTGCAACCGTAATCGACGTTTATACAACGTACAAACCGGTAATAGACTAGAGATGAATCTATGAAAAGGGTGATGAAGATGAACCTGACATTCCATGGACAATCTTTTGTAGAGATTCAAACAGGAGACTATACGGTCCTTATTGATCCATTTATTACCGGAAATGATACGTGCGACATTTCACCAGAAGATGTGAACCCAGATGCGATTCTATTAACACACGGTCATGCTGATCATTTAGGTGACACCGTGGAGATCGCTAAAAGAAGTGGAGCACTCGTCGTGGCCACTCATGAACTTGCCACTTATCTTGGTGGGAAAGGGTTAGAGACACATCCATTAAACATTGGTGGAGGATATGAGTTTCCATTTGGTCACGTGAAACTGACACAAGCGTTTCATAGCTCATCATTCCAAGAAGAGGATGGCCAAATTATTTATCTTGGAATGCCAACAGGCATATTGTTTACTGCCGAAGGCAAGACCATTTACCATGCCGGTGACACATCTCTGTTCTCTGACATGAAGCTAATCAGTGAGCAATATGATCTCAAAGCTGCATTCCTGCCAATTGGTGACAATTTCACGATGGGGCCTGCGGATGCGAAACTTGCGGCGGAATGGTTAAAACCAGATCTTGTCATTCCAGTGCACTACAATACGTTCCCGCTCATTGAACAAGACGGTGATGCATTCGTCGATTCGATTGCACCCGTTCAAGGGAATGCGTTGAAACCTGGAGAGTCTGTCGAGATTTAACGTGACGACGTAATGTAAATTCATGTTTCGTGCGAATGATTGCCGGAGCTTCATTTGTTCAACACCCCAACTGTTATTGTTAAAAAGAACGGTTGGGGTGTTTTTATTAGAAATACGTCGTCCAATCCTTCTGGTCACACACGTGTACGAGCATAGTGCATTTGCCTTTTGCATAAGGTGATAAAGACAGACACTTTTTGAAAGAGGTGCACAAGCGATGCGGTTACGCTTATGGATTTGTATACTTGTTGCTGGCTTTTTGCTTTATCATGCAATTGAACAGTTCTATTTAGGCACGGCAGGATTGGCGGGATGGTTTTCCTTGTTTTGGTTTGCATTTTGCTTGCTCGTCATCGGGGGAAACCTCTCTTTGCTGTTAACGAACCGAAAAAGGGTCCTTCGTAATCCAACAGAATGGCGGACAAAAGAAGAATCTACCGTAAGTCAACGAGGGCGTGCTCGCCTTTGAACTTGAACAACGACTAGCGCATCGATATAATTAAACAGACAAACAAAAAACTTGGCACAAGGCCAAGTTTTTCTAGGTGCGCGGAATGGTAACTTGTAAGAAAGAATGAGGTGGTGCGCTTTTGAGTACAAAACATGAACAAATTTTACAATACATTTCGCAATTAAACATCGGCGAAAAAATATCCGTTCGACAAATTGCCAAAGCGTTACACGTGAGTGAAGGAACGGCTTATCGAGCGATTAAAGAAGCCGAGAATCAAGGACTTGTGACGACCATCGAACGAGTCGGAACGATACGGGTGGAACAAAAGTTAAAAGAAAACATTGATCATCTCACCTTTGCAGAAGTTGTGAACATTGTTGATGGACAAGTTCTCGGTGGCAGGGGCGGATTACATAAAACGTTGCAACGATTTGTCATCGGTGCGATGAAAATGGAAGCAATGATGCGCTATGTAGAGCCTGGCAATCTATTGATTGTCGGAAATCGCTATCAAGTGCATCGACTTGCATTAGAGGCCGGAGCGGCGGTGCTTATCACCGGTGGTTTTGGAACAAATGAAGAGATTATTCAGTATGCCAATGAGCAGTCGTTGCCTATTATTACGACGAGTTATGATACATTTACAGTAGCGAGCATGATTAACCGAGCGATCTATGACCAGTTGATTAAAAAAGAGATTGTCGTCGTTGAAGACATTTTGATTCCACTACAAGAAACCTACTTTCTAACAACAGATAATATGGTTGAGCGGTGGCATCAACTAAACGCCAAAACGAGTCATAGCCGGTACCCGGTCGTGAATCATGAGATGAAAGTACAAGGGATGGTTGCGGCCAAAGATATTCTTTCAATGAAAGAAAGCACGCCCGTGGAAAAAGTGATGACGAAAGATCCAATTACTGTTCAAGCTTCAATGTCTCTTGCTTCGGCTGCGCACATTATGGTGTGGGAAGGCATTGAACTTTTGCCAGTCATCGACGATGAGGCGAAACTCGTTGGAGTCATTAGCCGTCAAGATGTGCTCAAAGCGTTGCAAATGGCCCAAAGACAACCGCATGTTGGGGATACGTTGGACGACGTCGTCACTAGGCAAGTGGAAGAAGCGCCGACAGGGACGGTTTATGATTACGTGTGCCATCTCACTCCGCAAATGACAAATCCGATTGGGATGATTTCATACGGCGTGTTATCGACACTCGTCACTGAGTAGGTAGTCGGCTGTTGCGTCGTCATAAACGTGGAGATGTCGTTGTGGAAAATCTATCTTTATACTTCCTGAAGCCAGTTCAAATTGAGAGCTTTATTGAAATGAAAGGCAAGATTCTAGAAGTGAGTAGAAAAAGTGGAAAAGTGGACGTTGAGCTATTCTTCAAAGATGAGCTCGTTGGAAAAGGGTTAATGACAGCACAACTATTAGAACGTTAAAAAACAGCCGCAAGAGCAGCTGTTTTTCGTCTTAGTTTTGCTGAGAGCGAAGCGCCTCGACTTCTTCTTTTGCGTACGGACGAATGATCTTGTTTGAACGAACACCGTAGTATACGAAGATCCCGCCGAGTATTGCAAATACTGCACCAACAACGAGGTCGACCCAGCCGCGGAAAGAAAACAAGAACAGTACACCAGGGCAAGGATGAATACGCCAAGTGCGATCATTGCCTTTGTTTGATACCATTGCTTTAGATGTTCTCCATTCACGCGAAATCGCTTATATTTATAATAGACGTAAAGCGCAATTGCGACGGTAATAATGAGAATGACAGCAATCGAGAAAAAAGCCATGTGGAGTCCCCTTTCTAGTTTCGATTCTAGTGTACAGGAACAAAATGTGAAGCACAACAGAGGAGAAGTGACAGTGAAGCAAAACTTATTGGACACCATCGAAAAACATGACACGATTATTATCGTTCGACACGTTCGCCCCGATCCCGATGCGTTCGGTTCACAAAAAGGGTTGGCAGAACTCATTCAATTAAATACGAATAAAACGGTTTACGTGGCAGGTGAAGACGAACCTTCCCTTTCGTTTCTTGCAACGATGGACAATGTTCCAGAAGACGTGTGGAAACGCGCACTCGTCATTATCTGTGATACAGCAAACCGTGAACGCATTGATGGTAAGCAGTATGAAGACGCCTTAGCGACGTTTAAAGTTGATCACCATCCACCAATTGATCAATATGCGGATGAAGAATGGGTGGATACCGAGTGTAGTTCCACATCAGAGATGGTGACTCGGTGGTATGTAGATGTAGCGAAGCCGAATGGTTGGAAGATGTCAGATGCGGCGGCTACGTTATTGTACGCAGGCATTGTCGGAGACACCGGGCGCTTCCGCCATCCGAATACGACGTCGGACACGCTAAAGGCCGCGAGTGTTTTATTTGAAAACAATATTGATCTACGGAGCTGTTCGCAAATCTTTATAAGAAACCACTCCAGCTCGTCCAACTGGAAGGAGAAGTATTAAGCGAGGTTGCGCTCAGTGAAGCAGGTGTTTCGGTCATGACAATTCGCCGTCACCAATTGGACAAGTACAATGTGAGCGTAAACGAGTCATCTGCGCTCGTTCATTCAATTTCCGATGTTGAAGGGTTACTGGCTTGGGTCATGTTCGTTGAACTTAGTGATGGAACGTTTCGGGTTCGATTGCGTTCGAAAGCACCGGTCATTAACGGTTTGGCAGAAAGGTACGGAGGAGGCGGACATCCGCTTGCTGCAGGTGCTCTTGCTAAAGATGAATCTGAAATCGCCGCAATCGTTTCTGAGTTGAATGCACTCGCCAGTTCGTTCAAAGCTAATCAGACACCGTAACAATGTCAGCGTGAATGGCAAGGGTTGAATAGAAGATTGCCCGGTTCACGACGAGCATATATTCATGATCATTCACGCTAAAACGCTTGTTTTCAATCGTGCGAATGACGAGTTCTTGATTGCTTGCGACATTCGATAACTCTTGATGTAAGAGGGGTTCGAGCTCATCGATTGCTTGTTGCCTAAGATCAAACAACGTTAACTCACTGAGTCTGCTTTCCCGTTCGTTTTCAAACGTAATCTCGATTCCTTCGATCGTTAACGTTTCTTCATCTTCATTTTGCTCTTCTTCTCTCGCAAGGAGAAGCTCGATTTGGTCTTCCAATTGCGCAACTTTGAGCTCGTTTTTTCGCAGTTCTACAACGGTTCGTTCATGAATGTTTCCAAATTGAAATACAAACACAGACCAACCGACAAGGATTCCGATGAGCACGCCCGCCAAAAAACGTTGCCAGTTCGGCCGTTTATGAAAAGGTGGGATTCTCATGGGTACATTTGTTCCTGGGTGATCCATTGGATAATGAGAGCACCTGCATTTGCGCCGGAAAGTGCCGACAATACCATGAATATCGTCTTATAAATATCAATGTGTGTACCTGCAAAAAGTCCTCTCTCAAGGCTTGTGATGGCATCAAAGGTGCCTCCAATTGCTGCTACAAGCGCCCAAATCTTTAGACTACCTGCAAGGTCGTGAATCGCTGTAAGCGGAGGCTTTCCGATAATAAACGCACCAATTCCACCGATCAGTGCACCACCTAATACAACACCAAAAGCAACGAAGAAATCAATGACAAGTGTTGCGGCAAACTCTCTGCTGAACATCTGTCGCGCCCCTTTCTGATCAGCTAGACAAACACGTCTATTAGCATTATGTATATCAAAAAGTGGGCCAAGTTATGAATGAAATCACCGGTATTTCTTGCAAGGAGGAAAATGAATGTCGTCATACGTCCATTTGCAAGTAAAAAGTGAATACACGCTACTCTCGAGTACGTGTCGCATTGAGGAACTCGTTAAGCAAGCGGCGGTCGATTATGACGCGCTTGCCCTCACCGATCTAAACGTCATGCACGGCGCTCGGAAGTTTTACGATGCGTGCTTACGTTACGGTATCCAACCGATTATCGGTTTGGAAGCAGAAATGATTTGTCATGAAACGAAAGGTACAGTGCTCCTATACGCGATGGACAATCGGGGATACGAAGATTTATTAAAGGTATCTTCATATTTGATGTCGAAAGCGACGCCACTCACGGCTAAGCAACTGCTAGATATGACTGGCAACCGAGTGATCATCGTCCTACCTGAAGCCTCGCATCCAATCGCTTCTCACATAGAAGCCGGTGATGATGAAGCAGCGAACCGTAGCCTTTCATTTTGGCGTGAACATGTGCACAGTGACCGTCTATTTGCAGGGGTTTTACCTGATACACAAGCGAGTTTGCATCATCATGAACAGTGGAGACAATTGATGAAGGGGCATGATGTTCCTCTAGCGGCGACGGGGAATGTAACGATGCTTACGCGTGAAGACGAACGGGTAAAACAGCTGCTTACTGCGGTGAAGACCGACCGACCAATTCATGATGTGAATCGTTACGAATGGAGAGATGAGTCGTATCTGTTTGACCCGAGTGAAGTGAACAGGCGTTGGCCTTCAGATGAAGAAGCACTGCACAATGTTCGTCACATTCAACGTTCATGTGACGTTCAGCTCGATCAGATCAAAACGTCTTTGCCTGTATATAGAAGCGGTCCGGACACCGTTGAATTTACGTTGAGAAATTTAGTGATGACCGGAGCAAAAAAGCGATATTCAGAAGTGACTGCCTCAGTTCAAGAAAGAATAAATAAAGAGCTACACGTAATCGAGAGTATGAACTACGAAGATTATTTCTTAATCGTTTGGGACTTTATGGATTACGCACGACAAAAAGGGATCTTAACAGGTCCAGGCAGGGGCTCAGCTGCTGGATCCATTGTCGCCTATTGCTTGTTCATTACAGATGTTGACCCTATTGCCTATGATCTTTTGTTTGAGCGCTTCTTAAACCCTGAGCGCGTTTCATTGCCTGACATTGATATTGACTTTCCTGATCATCGACGGGACGAGGTAATGAGGTATGTGATGTCTCGCTATTCAGAGGAGCGGACGGCACAGATCGTTACGTTTGGGACGTTCGGAAAAAGAGCGGCGCTTAGAGATGCGGCAAAAGCATTAGGGGTGAGAGAAGCCCTTCTTGAAAGAATGCTGAAGTTTTTACCTCAACAAGCACAACATTTACGAGCTGCACGAGAAGAGAGCAAAGATTTGTCTGCACTGCTCGAAGAAAATGAAGAAGCTCATTCATTGTACGAATTTGCATCAGCCATTGAAGGGCTGCCGAGGCATACATCCTTACACGCAGCGGGGGTTGTTCTAAGTGAGCGGCCACTGCAAGAAGTGATTCCAACGATGAAAAATGACCAAGGTATTACCGTCACACAGTTGCCAATGGAAGATTTGGAGGCGTTTGGTCTTTTAAAGATTGACTTGTTAGGACTTCGGAATTTGACGTTGCTTGAGCATATCCAAAGGGCTGTGAAAGCGAATGCGGGCGTTGATATTCACCCGAAAGAAGTGCCTTTGGATGATGCGTTGACGTATTCTTTATTGCAATCTGCCCAGACGACGGGCGTGTTCCAGTTTGAATCCGCGGGCATGCAGCGGGTGCTCCGCAAATTAAAGCCAAATCAATTTGAAGACTTGGTTGCTGTTAATGCCCTCTATCGTCCGGGTCCTATGGAACAAATCGACACGTTTATCCGCGGAAAAAGAAATCAACAATCTGTGTCCTACCCCCATCCGGCATTGGAAGCAATCCTCTCATCAACGTATGGGGTGATGGTTTACCAAGAACAGGTGATGAGTGTGGCGGTAACGATCGCAGGTTACTCTTTAGCCGATGCCGACCTGCTCAGAAGAGCGGTAAGTAAAAAGAATAAAGAAGAACTTGAGCGTGAAGAGGGACGCTTCATTCACGGCGCTAAAGACCAAGGGTTTAGCGAGACAATGGCCGGCCAATTGTTTGCATGGATTGTTAAATTTGCTGATTACGGGTTTAACCGAAGCCACTCGGTTGCTTATAGTTTCATTGCCTATCAGATTGCGTACTTCAAGGCGAACTACCCGTTAGCATTTTACATGTCTTACTTGAACACGATTGGCAATGATCGCACGCGATTGCAACGGACGATTGCCGAAATTAAAGAACGAGGATGGAAAGTCTATCCACTCCATTCAAACAAGTGGCTATGAATTTACGACGGAACGAGAAGGTATACGATTTCCGCTCCAAAGCATAACGGGGATTGGGAAACAAGTGGCTCATCGAATAGTTGATGAACGAATGATAAATGGAAGCTATTATACGTTCGTTGATTTTTGTCGACGTGTAAAGTCCATCGGGTTGAATCGTAAAACAATCGCAAACTTAGTAAAAGCAGGGGCGATGGACGCTTTTGAGTGGAACCGATCCACCCTCTTGCAGTCAATCGATCGAGCGTTAGAGTTTGTCGATTTTGCAGAAGACATTGGCACGTTGTTCCATAGCGGGGAAGGGGATTTCCGTTTTGCCGATGCAGTGCCTTTTACGAAACTTGAAGAGCTAGAATACGAACGAGAAATGACCGGTTTTTATTTAAGTGGACACCCCTTGTCTCATTATGCTCATGTAGCAAGTGTTCGACATCCAAAAACGATACTTCAAGTGCTTGCACTTGAAGTAGCAAACAGTGCTTGGGTTGCAGGTCGAGCGGATGTCGTCACGACCATTCGGACAAAAAATGGGCAAACAATGGCTTTCTTGCAACTAAGTGACGAGACTGGAGAAATGGAAATCGTTATATTCCCCGAAGTGTATCGGCACGTCTATGACGCCTTCATGAAGGGAAATATATACTCATCCAAGGTAAAGTTGAACAAAGGCGCCAACAAAAGCAGATTCTTGCTAGTCAAGTGCTCGATTTGAGTCAATCTGAAAAACAACAAGCAGAAACGCTATACTTGAAAGTTCCTGCACACATGAATCGAGAAAAAACGTTACGTGCGATTAAAGGACACCTCACAGTGTTCCCAGGCTTCTCCCCAGTACTTGTATACGACGACAAAAAGAAGCAACTTTATGAGTTGTCAGCGGAGTATGCCACAAAAATTCATCCCGATCTGTTGTTGCGACTTCGTGAAGTGGTTGGTGAAGAAAACGTTGTCAAAAAATAGAGTCAGAGTTTTACATGTAAAAGGATGATTGCACTGATACAGTTTGTTATAATAGAGACCATCTGTACGACATGAATACATGAACCTACCCGTGCAGGCGTCTCGGATTCAACAGATGAATAGGAACTGTTCTATGCGGACGACTGTACAAAATAATACACTTGGTGAAGGAGTGTGGACATACATGCCAACAACGAGAGAAGAAGCATTGCACATCCATAGAATGAAGCAAGGAAAACTCGAATCAAAGTCCAAGATTCCCGTAAGAAATAGCAAAGATCTAAGTCTAGCCTATTCACCGGGCGTTGCTGAACCGTGTAAAGAAATCTTTAACGATAAACAAAAAGTTTTTGAGTACACAATGAAAGGAAACATGGTCGCTGTCGTTTCTGATGGAAGTGCGGTTTTAGGACTCGGAAACATCGGTCCAGAAGCGTCTCTTCCAGTAATGGAAGGAAAAGCAGTTTTGTTTAAGTCGTTTGCTGGTGTTGATGCGTTTCCGATTTGTTTAGACACGTCTGACCCAGAGAAAATCATCGAAACGGTGAAATTAATGCAACCGACATTTGGAGGCGTTAATCTTGAAGATATCGCTGCACCAAACTGTTTTATCATTGAGGAACGTTTGAAGAAAGAAACGAACATTCCGATATTCCACGATGATCAGCATGGTACGGCCATCGTGACGCTTGCAGGACTAATTAATGCATTGAAAGTAACGAACCGTCAGTTATCTGACATCAAAGTCGTTGCGAATGGTGCAGGAGCTGCAGGTATTGCCATTGTAAAGTTACTTCAAAGCATGGGCGTACGTGAAATTGTCATGTGCGATAGCCGCGGTGCCATTTATGAAGGGCGTTCCAGTGGAATGAACCCGATTAAAGAGGAGATTGCAAAAGTCACGAATTCCGCGAAGAAAACCGGATCTTTGGAAGATGTGATTGCTGGAACCGATGTGTTTATCGGAGTGTCTGTTGAGGGCGCGTTGACAAAAGAAATGATCGAGAGCATGAACGACGATGCCATTATTTTTGCGATGGCGAACCCGAATCCAGAGATTATGCCTGAGGATGCAAAAGCTGCTGGAGCGAGTGTTATTGGAACGGGCCGTTCTGATTTCCCAAATCAAGTGAATAACGTATTAGCGTTTCCTGGTATATTCAGAGGGGCATTGGATGTGAATGCAACGCATATCAATGAAGAGATGAAACGTGCCGCTGTGTATGCCATTGCTGACCTCATTACTGATCAAGAACTCACTCGAGATTACGTCATTCCTGCACCGTTTGATCCACGCGTCGCTCCTGAGGTTGCGGCTGCGGTTGCGAAGACGGCAATGGAGACGGGTGTTGCCCGCAAAGAGGCAGATCCAGAGGAAGTTAAAAGGCGCACGCGTGAAATGGCTATGATTGAAGAATAGCTCGATACGACGAGGTACAGAAGCGATCGTCTCACGAGACGATCGTTTTTAACCATTTGTATGACCGTAGGGTGAGCGGGCGAGAGCAAGAGAGAGGTGATAGCATGTTCAAAGATTTGTTTTCTAAGAAAAGAAAGTATGCAACCATTCCATCGGAACGAACACAACCGAACAAAATGAATGACGGTGTGATGACAAAGTGTCCGAGCTGCAAAACCATTATGTATTCTCGAGAACTAAAAAAGCATCATAATGTTTGCATTGAGTGCAACCATCATTTCCGGTTAACGGCAAGAGACCGAATCAATAGCCTAATTGACGTGGGGACATTCAAGGAATTTGATATTGGAATGCTCTCTCATAACCCGCTCGATTTCCCGGATTATGAAGAGAAGCTAGAGAAAGATCAGCAAAAGACCGGTCTGAATGAAGCTGTCGTTACCGGTGCTGGGGAAATGGATGGCTACCCAGTCATCATCGGTGTGATGGACCCACGATTTCGGATGGCGAGTATGGGAACGGTCGTTGGGAGAAGATTAAACGAGCCATCGAAGCCGCGATTGAAACGAAAACCCCATTTATTATGTTTAGCGCTTCAGGGGGAGCAAGGATGCAAGAGGGCGTTTTAAGTTTAATGCAAATGGCGAAGACGTCGGTTGCTCTCAAAAAGCTTGATGAAGCCCGTGTACCTTTTATTTCGTTTATGACCCACCCGACGACTGGCGGGGTGTCCGCAAGCTTTGCATCACTTGGTGACTACAATTTTTCTGAGCCAGGTGCACTGATCGGTTTTGCCGGCAGGAGGATTATTGAACAGACCATTCGTGAAGAACTTCCCGATGATTTTCAAACGGCAGAGTTCCTGCTTGATCATGGACAACTTGATGGGGTCATTGATCGTAAAGACATTCACAAAACACTTGTAACTATAATTAAGATGCACGCAGTAGACCACCAGGGCAACCAAGGAGGACAAAGTGCACAATGACACAAAAGCTTCCGTTTGAACAACCTGTTGTCGAACTTCAAAATAAAATTGACGAGTTAAAGAACTTCACGAAGGATAAAGATATCGATTTGGAAGATGAAATCTCTTATCTTGAAGGAAGACTTCAACAAGTAGAGTCCCAAATCTATGATCATTTAAAGCCTTGGGAACGCGTGCAAATTGCACGTCATTCAGAGAGGCCCACTACGTACGATTACATTGAACATTTATTCACAGACTTTATTGAGCTCCACGGTGATCGTCTTTTTGGCGATGACGATGCGATTGTTGGTGGATTAGCTTATTACAAAGGACAGCCCGTCACGATTATCGGACATCAGCGAGGACGTAATACAAAAGAGAACATACAGCGCAATTTCGGTATGCCCCACCCAGAAGGGTATCGGAAAGCTTTGCGGTTGATGAAACAGGCCGATAAGTTTGGTAGACCGATTATTTGCCTTGTCGACACAAAAGGGGCATTCCCTGGTAAAGCGGCAGAGGAGAGAGGTCAAAGCGAAGCCATTGCCCGAAACTTATTAGAGATGGGCGGTTTTACGGTCCCATCAATTGGCATTGTCATTGGCGAAGGTGGCAGCGGAGGCGCATTAGCGCTAGGGGTTTGCAACCGTATGTTCATGCTGGAGAACTCAACCTACTCTGTCATATCTCCGGAAGGTGCCGCAGCCATTCTTTGGAAGGACGCATCACTTGCTCAACGTGCGGCAGAGACGATGAAAATAACGGCCCCAGACCTTAGTGAACTAGGGGTTATTGACGGTGTCATCCGAGAAGTAAGAGGTGGTGCACACCACAACGTCGAGGAACAAGCGGGCTACATTGATAGTGTATTGGATCAACACTTGACGGAGCTAATGAAGATGAGTGGAGAACAATTGCGAGAACAACGATACGATAAATTTAGTCGGATCGGCCTCTAAAACAGACAGTGACCCAAAATAAGGGGTGAGAGAGATGAAACGAATAGGTGTCTTAACGAGCGGAGGCGACTCGCCTGGTATGAATGCAGCCATACGAGCAGTCGTCAGGAAAGCAATTTTTCATGATGTTGAAGTATATGGGGTGCGTTACGGGTATGCAGGCCTCATTAGTAATGATATTCATAAACTGGAAGTTGGAGATGTAGGAGATATTATCCACCGAGGTGGAACGATGCTCTATACGGCGAGGTGTGAAGAGTTTAAAACACCGGAAGGTCAGCAGACAGCCGTCGACAATTTGAAGAAGTGTGGCATTGAAGGGCTCGTCGTGGTAGGTGGAGACGGCTCCTTTCGAGGTGCAGAAGCGTTAACCGCACGAGGTTTTCCGACAATAGGTGTGCCTGGAACGATCGACAACGATGTACCAGGTACCGATTACACGATCGGGTTTGATACAGCACTCAACACGGTCATTAATGCCATCGACAAGATCAGAGATACGGCTACATCTCACGAGCGAACGTACGTCATTGAGGTGATGGGGCGCGATGCAGGTGACCTAGCACTATGGTCAGGTCTGGCTGATGGAGCAGAAACGATTTTAATCCCTGAACAACCCCATGATATTCATGAGGTTGTTGAGCGTTTGTTAAGAGGTCATCGTCGTGGAAAGAAGCATAGTATTATCATTGTTGCTGAAGGTGTCGGCAGCGGTGTGGACTTCGGGAATAAAATTCAAGAAGAAACGGGGCTTGAGACACGGGTAACCGTCTTAGGCCATATTCAACGTGGCGGGTCCCGACAGGATTTGATCGGGTGCTTGCGAGCCGACTCGCAGCCAAAGCGGTAGAATTACTTCTAGCTGGTGAAGCTGGAAAGATGGTCGGGATCGTAAACAATGAGCTCGTCGACCAGCCAATTGACGCTGCATTGAAACTAAAACACGAAGTTGACTATACGATGTACAAGCTTTCCCAAGAACTTTCAATCTAACCGAACAGGAGGTCTAGTATGCGAAAAACAAAGATCGTAGCAACGATTGGTCCGGCTTCAGAAGACAAAGCCATGCTGAAGCGACTCATTGAAGCAGGTATGAATGTGGCTCGCCTGAACTTTTCCCATGGAAATCATGAAGAACATGAGAATCGCATCCTACAAATTCGCGAGGCAGCTCGAGAAGTCGGCAAAAACGTGTCGATTTTACTAGACACAAAAGGTCCAGAAATTCGTACCTTTAATATGGAAGATGATGGGATTCACTTAGAGAAAGGCACGTCCATCATTGTGTCTGGAGAAGAAGTGCTAGGAACGAAAGAGCGCATCGGAGTGACGTATCCACACCTTGCCAAAGATGTTGAGCCAGGGAACGTCATTTTGTTAGATGACGGACTCATCGGACTGTCTGTCGATGCCATTGAAGGCAAGGACGTCCGGGCAACGGTTATGAATAACGGATTGTTAAAGAATAAAAAAGGGGTAAATTTGCCGAAAGTAAAAGTGAATTTACCAGGAATGACTGACAAAGATGCTGCAGACATCCGCTTTGGGATTGAGCAAGGCGTTGATTTTATTGCTGCTTCATTTGTACGTCGTGCTTCTGATGTGTTAGAAATTCGTGAACTACTCGAAGCTCATGGTGCAGAAGATACACACATTATCCCTAAGATTGAGAACGAAGAAGGCGTCGAAAACATTAACGAGATTCTCGAAGTGTCAGATGGCCTAATGGTTGCAAGGGGGGACCTCGGTGTGGAAATTCCACCTGAAGAAGTTCCTCTCGTACAAAAGCAGCTCATTAAGAAGAGCAACGCGATGGCTAAACCAGTCATAACCGCAACCCAAATGCTTGATTCCATGCAACGAAATCCTAGCCAACGCGCGCAGAAGCGAGCGATGTTGCCAATGCGATTTTTGATGGAACTGATGCAATTATGTTGTCTGGTGAAACCGCAGCTGGTGATTATCCGTATGAAGCAGTAGAAACGATGAGCAATATTGCAACACGTACAGAATCTGCTCTCGATTACGAAGCATTACTCACTGCCGTAGCGGAGGAGAGCCGCACGACGATTACAAACTCGATTAGTCAGGCGGTATCTAAGACTGCGCTAGCTCTGAACAGCTCTGCAATTTTAACGGCGACAGAAAGTGGGTACACTGCTCGCCTCGTATCGAAGTACCGACCGAAAGCTAAGATCATTGCGGTTACGAGTGATGAGCGTGTTCAACGACGCTTAAACCTCGTTTGGGGTGTACATCCATTGCTAGGTACGAAGGTCGAAACGACCGATGAAATGTTTGATGAAACGGTTTCCGTTGCCCTCTCAAACGATGAAATCCAACATGGTGATTTGGTCGTGATTACCGCCGGAGTTCCAGTAGGGAAAGTCGGTACAACGAATATCATGAAAGTTCACGTGATTGGAGAAGTTGCTGCAAAAGGTCAAGGCATTGGCAGAACGACGGCTAGTGGCCGAGCGGTTGTGGCTGAACAGGCAAATGATGCAAACGAACGAATGTCACCTGGCGACATTCTCGTTACGCGTAGCACCGATAAAGATATGATGCCTGCATTTGAAAAAGCGAGCGCTGTCATAACCGAAGAAGGTGGACTCACATGCCACGCTGCTGTTGTAGGCATAACGCTTGGCATTCCGGTGATTGTCGGTGTAAGTGAAGCGATTCGGATCTTTGAAGATGGTGAGGAACTTACCGTAGATAGTGCGCGTGGCGATATTTATAAAGGACATGCAAGTGTGTTATAGGTGAACGAAGAGAGGAGGAGAATGTAGATGTAGATTTATCGTATTGTTATTGTTACTCATCCCAATTATAGAGATTCTCGGCATCTGGATGGTCGGGAGTTGGCTCGGTGTCGGGTGGACAGTCCTTCTAATGCTCGCAACGAGTGTTATTGGCTTTCTTATGGCAAGGAGCCAAGGCCGCCAAGCTTGGCAGGTGTTTATGTTGCAAGTCAATAATCGTGAAGTGCCTACCGGTACAGCAATTGATGGAGTGTGTATTTTGCTCGCTGGATTTTTACTGATCGCACCGGGATTTGTCACCGACCTCGTTGGCTTTATTCTCCTCGTTCCGTTTACTCGTAACTATGTGAGAGCATTCCTGACGCACACGTTCCATAAATTGATGGCGAGCGGTAAATTTATCGTTATTAAAAGATAAGAGGGCAGAGTCCCTCTTATTCTTATGCGGGCAACCGAAAACGCCTAGCTAGTAATATGTGGGAACCGAAAATAGCAAAACGTCATCATTCCTAGTATACAAACGGTTATCCATTCTTAAATGCTTGTATACAAAAAGACATATTAAAAAAGATTTGTGCGTTTTCGTTCACAAAAGGATGAATAATGTTTATAATAGAGGATGTTGAAAAAACTGGAGAAATCGTAAAGCGCCATAGTATATACGATGATGAGTGCTCGGGCCGACGATGAGGACATCGTTATCTAAGAATAAGAAACGGATAGGGATAACAACGCAAAAAAACGGAGTTACCTTATAGACATTCATGGTGCGCGAATTTTTCTAGTCACAGCAGCCTTCTCGTTTCTACGATCTGTCTGCTTATACACGTCTGCAGAGAGATTTTCTTGAGAAACGCATAATGATGGTCGGGAATAGAAATTCTATACTTTGATTATCATTCAAAAACGGATTCTTGTTACAAAAGGGAGAGATTGTAATGAGTCAAACTAAAGGTCTAGAAGGAGTCGTCGCAACGACTTCAAGTGTAAGCTCAATTATTGATGATGTACTCACGTACCAAGGGTATCACATTGATGATTTAGCAGAGAAATCTTCTTTTGAAGAGGTCGTGTACTTACTTTGGAACGGACAGCTTCCAAATAAAGAAGAACTTCAATCATTCTCTCAACAGTTGGTTGAGAATATGGAAGTTCCCGAAGAGATTTTTAATTATATGAAAGCGTATCCGATTGCTGACGTACATCCAATGGCGGCACTTCGCACAGCGGTCTCTCAGCTCGGGTTGTATGACGCTGAAGCTGACGAGAGTGACATCGAGACAGCGAAGCGCATTGCTGTGAAGTTGCAAGCGAAAATAGCGACTGTCGTTACAGGATTTGCAAGAATTCGTGAAGGCAAAGAACCAGTAGCGCCTAAAAAAGATTTAAGTTTCGCTGCAAACTTCTTGTACATGCTTAACGGTGAGGAGCCGAATGAAACGGCGACAGATGCATTTAATAAAGCATTAGTTCTTCATGCAGACCACGAACTGAATGCCTCGACATTTACCGCTCGTGTTTGTGTGGCTACACTTTCAGATTTTTATTCAGGTATTACAGCGGCAATTGGCGCTCTTAAAGGGCCATTACACGGTGGAGCGAACGAGCGTGTAATGGGAATGCTATCTGAAATTGACACACCTGAAAATGTTGATAGCTATATTCAAGATATGTTTGATAAAAAAGAAAAGGTTATGGGCTTTGGACACCGCGTGTACAAGAATGGAGATCCACGTGCGAAGCATTTACGTGAGATGTCCAAAAAACTTGCCGACATCACCGGTGAAGATAAGTGGTATGAGATGAGTCTTGCTGTTGAAAAGAAAGTGACGGATAGTAAAGGTCTTTTACCGAACGTCGATTTCTATTCAGCGTCGATGTACCATAGCCTAGGCATTGATCATGATCTATTCACACCGATCTTTGCTGTAAGCCGAGTATCAGGATGGAATGCGCATATTCTTGAGCAATATAGTGACAACCGTCTCATTCGCCCACGCGCTGAATATGTCGGTCCAGATAAGCGCTCTTACGTTCCTCTTGAAGAGCGTTAAGCTTACGAATTCGTAAAGTACGTTTAATCTAACCCAATTTATAGGAGGTCATTTTAACGATGGCAAACGGTGAAAAGATTTCAGTAAATAACGGTGTACTCAACGTTCCAGACAAGCCAGTCATTCCATATATTGAAGGCGATGGTATCGGTCCTGACATTTGGGCAGCGGCTTCTCGCGTTCTTGATGCTGCGGTAGAGAAAGCATATGACGGAAAAAAAGCAATTGAATGGAAGGAGATTCTCGTTGGTGGAAAAGCACATGACCAAACAGGTGAGTGGTTGCCAGAAGAATCTCTAGATGCGATTCGTGAATATCTCATCGCGATTAAAGGACCATTAACAACACCAATTGGCGGTGGAATTCGTTCTTTAAACGTAGCACTTCGCCAAAAACTTGACCTCTATACGTGCCTGCGTCCAGTGCGTCACTTCACAGGTGTACCTTCACCAGTGAAGCGCCCTGAAGAAGTAGACATGTCCATCTTCCGTGAAAACACTGAAGACATTTATGCAGGAATTGAATTTAAAGAAGGAACGCCTGAAGCGAAGAAAGTCGTTGACTTCATCCGCAATGAAATGGGCTCTGAAAACATCCGTTTCCCAGAAACATCTGGTATTGGAATCAAGCCGGTTTCTAAGGAAGGTACGGAAAGACTCGTACGTTCTGCAATTCAATACGCCCTTGATGAAGGTCGTAAGAGTGTGACTCTCGTCCACAAAGGAAACATCATGAAGTTCACTGAAGGTGCGTTTAAGAGCTGGGGTTATGACCTTGCTGAGCGTGAATTTGGAGATCGCGTATTTACGTGGAACCAATACGATGAAATCGTAGAAAAAGAAGGCAAAGACGCAGCGAACAAAGCACAAGATGAAGCTGAAGCTGCAGGTAAGATTATCGTAAAAGATTCGATTGCAGATATCTTCTTACAACAAATCCTTACACGTCCAAAAGAATTTGAAGTTGTTGCGACAATGAACTTGAACGGTGACTACATTTCCGATGCACTCGCAGCTCAAGTAGGTGGAATTGGAATTGCTCCTGGAGCAAACATTAACTATGACACTGGACATGCCATCTTCGAAGCGACTCACGGAACAGCACCAAAGTATGCAGGTCAAGACAAAGTAAATCCTTCATCTGTTATCCTTTCTGGTGAATTAATGCTACGCCACCTTGGATGGAACGAAGCTGCTGAACTTATCACTGCGGCAATGGACAAAACAATTGCAAGCAAAGTTGTCACGTATGATTTCGCTCGTCTGATGGACAACTCTAAAGAAGTGAAATGCTCCGAGTTTGCAGACGAACTCATTAAAAATATGTAAGGTAGATTCCTAGGAGGCAAATCGAATGGCTATTAAACGCAGAAAAGTGTCCGTTATTGGCGGAGGCTTCACAGGAGCGTCTACGGCGCTAATGGTTGCACAAAAAGAACTCGCAGACGTTGTACTCGTTGATATTCCTGACCAAGATGGTCCTGTAAAAGGAAAAGCTTTGGACATGCTTGAAGCAACACCTGTTGAAGGTGCGGATGTGAACGTAGTAGGTACTTCTGATTACAGTGAAACAAAAGATTCAGATGTGGTCGTCATTACAGCAGGCATTGCAAGAAAGCCAGGCATGAGCCGTGATGATCTTGTAAACACGAATGCGAACATCATGAAATCTGTTACTGAGCAAGTTGTGAAGCACTCACCTAACACGTACATTGTTGTGCTTACAAATCCAGCTGACGCCATGACTTACGCTGTATACAAAGCATCCGGTTTCCCAAAAAACCGTGTCATTGGACAATCAGGTGTATTGGATACTGCTCGTTTCCGTACGTTTGTCGCTCAAGAGCTCAAGCTTTCGGTTGAAGACGTGCAAGGATTTGTTCTTGGTGGCCATGGTGATGATATGGTTCCACTCATTCGCTATTCAAGTGTTGGCGGCGTACCGCTAACAAGCTTGCTTTCACAAGAGCGCATCGATGCAATTGTAGAGCGCACACGTAAAGGCGGCGGTGAGATTGTATCCCTCCTCGGAAATGGAAGTGCATATTACGCACCTGCAGCATCTCTTACACAAATGGTAGAAGCGATTCTAAAAGATAAGAAGCGCATTCTCCCATCCATTGCTTACCTTGAAGGAGAGTATGGGTATGAAGATGTTTATGTCGGTGTGCCGACGGTACTAGGTGGAGATGGCATTGAGAAGATCATTGAGCTTGATCTTACTGATGATGAAAAAGAACAATTTGCTACTTCTATTGCATCTGTTCGTAACGTCATGGAAGCTCTTCCTCAACAATAATAATTCAAAACAAAAAACCGGTCGTTGCCGGTTTTGTTTTGAATCTAACTTTCTTATGTTTGGAAAATCGTCTTAATTTGTTTTTGTCCGAAGCGTAACAATATGATATGATGAGTCCGTAGTATATTTCAAAGTTTCCAGGTCACACTAATCATACTTACGCTACGTAATCGACATATTTTGAAGGAGGAAATACGATGGGCATTCCAAATATTGGCATTCCGAGTTTAATTCTCATTCTTGTGATTGCGCTTTTAATCTTTGGGCCTAAAAAGCTCCCTGAAATTGGTGGCGCGTTCGGCAAGACACTCTCTGAGTTTAAGAAATCTACGAAGCAGATGATGGACGATGAGCCGGACCGTAAAGATATTGCTGAGCAACCAACAACGACAGAAACCGGTAAACAACATCAATCATAATGGACTCATAACTGACACATACGCTGTGTCAGTTTCTTTGTGTTGTTTTAAGGCAATGTAAAGACTGCGAAGAATTGGTAAAGATCGTAGAGGTTTGCTTGAGCAGTGTCAGTCGTTCGATTACGATATAAGAACAGATTGTTATACATAAAAGGAGCCACGTTCATGAGCTATCGAATTCTCGTTGTTGATGATGAACCATCCATTGTTACGCTACTCACATATAACTTTGAGCAAGCAGGCTATTCCGTAGACGCTGCAGTAGACGGTGAACAAGCCGTAGAGCAAGCGCTCGCTCATGTGTATGATGTAATCGTTTTGGATTTGATGCTGCCGGTGTTTGATGGCTTGGAAGTGTGTAGAAGACTGCGGGAGCAACAAGTTACAACGCCTATTTTAATGCTGACGGCAAAAGACGAAGAGTTTGATAAAGTGCTAGGGTTGGAACTTGGCGCTGATGATTATTTGACGAAGCCGTTTAGTCCGAGAGAATTAATTGCTAGAGTGCGCGCGATTATTCGGCGTGTAGAGCAGTCGGGCAAAGGACAAAATCAACAGACAGAAGAAGATGCCAATGAAAAGCAATCGATTGGAGATTTGGATGTTTATCCAGATTACCATGAGGCCTATATAAATGAATCGCGCCTAGAGTTAACGCCAAAAGAATTTGAGTTGCTCCTGTATTTGGTGAACAATAAAGGACGTGTACTTACACGTGATCAGTTGCTCAAAGCAATTTGGAATTATGAATTTGTCGGGGACACAAGAATTGTAGATGTGCACATTAGTCATTTGCGAGAGAAGATTGAACCGAATACGAAAAAACCTGTCTATATTAAAACGGTACGTGGGCTTGGGTATAAAATGGAGAATCCACGAAGCCGATGAATACCTTTCGTGCGCGTTTAATGTTTGCATTATTACTCATTATCGTTACGGTACTAACTGCCCTCGGTCTGCTCCTCGGTTCTTTGATGAATGAGATGAATATGGAGCAAACGGTGGACAGGTTGCAAAAGGAAACAAAACTTCTAGCATTGCAAATCAACCCTTTAGACGAAGACCAGTCACTTGACGTTTATATTGAAGAAGCTAGCAAGCAGCTTGATGCTAGGATTACCGTGATTAACGACGAAGGAGCGGTCATCGCAGAAAGCCATGCAAGTTATGAATCCAGCACAGTTGATTATTTGCAAAGACCCGAAATTAGAAATGCAGGGGTAGACGATACGGCTGAGGTGAGAACGAGCGAATCTGTCAATGAAGAGATGCTCTATTACGCAGAGCCGATCGGAAACGGTGAAAATGTGGAAGGGTTTGTTAGAATGGCCCTTAATATTGAGCATATTCACGAGGCGACCGGTCGGGTTTGGCTGTTTATTGGCATTAGCTTCTCTGCGGCACTCCTTATCATCATGATCCTCGGATACCGGGTCGGTCATCAGCTCACTCGACCGATTTATGAGCTCACTGAAATGTCAAAGCAATTGGTGAAAGGCAACTACAAAGCTCGAGCCTATGATGATTCTAGCGATGAAATCGGTCAACTTGCTCGATCTGTTAACTTACTGGCATTGAACTTAGACAAAACAACTAGGCGATATGAACGAGAGCATGACCGATTGCGGGCACTTATTGATCATATGGGAAGCGGTTCATTTTTATAAACCGCCACGGGATCGTCAGTGTAGCAAACCGAATTGGAAGAGAAATCTTTGCTGATGGAGAAGAATTCGAAGGGTTATATTACGAAATTATATCCGATCAAACCCTTGTAAACTTTATTCAATCGGTGTTTATGACCGAAGAAAACAAGCAAGATCGATTACGCTTGTCACGTCGCCAGCCAAAGAGAGCTATTATGAGGTGTACGGCACACCGATTATGAGTGAGCGTAGTGAACTAGAAGGTGTGGTAATCGTCTTGCATGACATATCAGATTTAAAGCGATTAGAGCAGATGAGAAAAGACTTCGTTGCTAACGTATCACATGAATTAAAGACGCCCGTCACTTCCTTGAAAGGTTTTGCTGAAACACTGTTGGATGGCTCTCATGAGGACCCAGTCATTCGAAAGCAATTTTTAGAAATTATTGGGAAAGAAAGCAGTCGACTCCAAGACCTTATTGAAGATTTGCTTGAGCTATCACGTATTGAGCACCATACGTTTCAACTTCATCCTTCGGCGTTCTTTTTGACTGAAGTCATTTCGGAATCATTGACACTTCTTCATAAAAAAGCAGAGAAAAAACACATTCGACTTGAGGAACGATTCCACGAAGAAATGGAAATGGTCGGTGACGCAGCGAGAATTAAACAGCTCGTCATTAATCTCGTCACCAACGCGATTGTGTATACGCCAGAGAACGGACATGTCACCGTGGAGGCGTTTAGAGACGAGGAGAGTCATCGTTGCGTCATTCAAGTAAAAGACAACGGGATTGGTATTGATGAACAGTCCTTGCCTAGAATCTTTGAAAGGTTCTACCGGGTCGATCGTGCCCGTAGTCGAAATTCAGGTGGAACAGGTTTAGGTTTAGCCATCGTCAAACACCTTGTAGAAGCTCAACAAGGTACAATTACTGCAGAAAGTACAGTGAACAAAGGAACGACCTTTACCGTTCGCTTACCATGCTCAGTAACGAATGAAACAAACCGAGTTCCGAAGAGTGAGGCACTCGTGCGTTGACTTGATTTAAGAACTATAAAAAGGGCTGTCTAAAAGTTTCTAACGTAAAATCGGAGTACAGATCGTTTTTGATCTGTACTCCGATTTTTGTATGTACGTTTTTTATATGAACTGTATTGGCGGGCGAGGCCCATCGTTTTCTGCAAAGTGTGGAGTATCCCGACTGATCGGAACGAAAGAATTTCATGGGGTGCTAGCATGTGGAGGTTCCATTGTGGACAAAAGTGGAATCACTCCAAGAGTATTTACACAGGGTGGGGCAGGGCATCGTTCGCATCGTGTGCGTAGTTTGTTCCAACTGGAGCGCAGATTGGACTAAACTTAACACCTTACGACCGATCGGCCCAGCGGGGCCGATCCGAAATCGGTCTCGATTCGGCGCGACTCGCGCCGACAGAATTATCGGTTTTCAAATTAGGGTTCGGGGCAGGGAGTGCGATTCAATCTTTGTGGCGTTGCGCGGACGAATGTGAACATCGCTTTGGAACTAGATTGCCGTTTATTCTCGTTAAAGTGCTGATTCTGATTCCATTAACGGATGTTTGGAAGTAGATGCCGATCGATTGGAATCAGAAAGAGGCTAAACGGGCACATATGAGTGAATCTGGTTCCAATCGGTGATCTTTGGAACTCGTTCTCCCGCCCCAGCCTCAAAAACCGTGCAACTCAGAAAGAGATTTTAGCATAGGAACTCCTATGGTAAAATTTCTCCTCTTTTTCGCACCCAGGTGTTGCAAATCCTACCATAGAACAATGGTGTGATTTTAGCTAAATCAACTTCCAAAATAGAAAAAATCTTACCATAGCCAGAAGCCACCCCGAGGTTTGCTTAAAACGCCAAGTCTTTAAAACCGTAGCACTGTCTACACTGCTCGTTCTCATCGCCCTCGTCGTTAGACCGAGGAGGCCTCCGCGACCTTGAAAACACGGAGGTCGTCTTATGCCACCGAGGTTACACTGCTCGTCTGGACTGCATAGAAAAACGGGCTGTGCCGAAGGTCTATTCTAAGACCTTATCGATCAGCCCCTTTACGATTACTTCACCGTTTGCGATTTCCCGCCATCAAACGTAAGTTCTAGTGAAAAGTCTTTTACTTCTTTTTCCGATAACTGAAGTTTGTCCAAAACCTTTAATTTAACTTGCTCATCTTGAAGGTCTTGGGTGAGTCCTAAACTGAATATAAACGATTCAACTTCAGGTTTCGCTTCTTCACCGCTAAGCTCCTGGTCATTCATCTGATACTCGTACGTTTCATCAAACAAATGGTATGTTATTTCATACGTTTCTTCTGCATGTACAACCAACTCAAAATCGGTAATACTCGGACTGGCGTAACCAATTGACGATACAAACCCGCTGAACAAGATCAGAATGAGTAGCAGGATGATGATGACTTTCTTCACAGAATTCCCTCCTTTGTGTACGCATTTCATATTTTTTACCAATAAATGAATGACTATACTACTGAAAGAGAAACGCTAAGCGAGATATGATAAAATATGAACAGCAATAGAGAACGGAAAGGGGTCTTCCATTGGAGAAACTTGTACTTATAGACGGAAATAGTATTGCGTATCGAGCATTTTTTGCATTGCCACTCCTGACAAATGATAAAGGGGTGTACACAAATGCGGTGTACGGATTCACGAATATGCTAATGAAAATTCTTGAAGAGCAAAAGCCGACACACATTCTGATTGCTTTTGACGCTGGGAAAACGACGTTTCGACACAAACAATATGAAGCGTATAAAAGTGATCGACAAAAGACACCACCAGAGTTGTCAGAACAGATGCCGATCATTCGCGAGGTGCTAGAATCATTAAGCATTCCATCGGTTCAAGTTGAACTATATGAAGCGGATGATATTATCGGAACGCTTTCTAAGCGGGCTGAAGAACATGGACAAGACGTGCGTGTGTTTACAGGAGACAAAGATTTATTGCAACTCGTAAGCGAGCGTACTCACGTCGCCATTACAAAAAAAGGAATTACGAATGTTGACTGGTATGATGAAGCGGCAATGAAGGAGACGTACGGCATTCCAGCTATACAGATTCCTGACATGAAGGGACTTGCCGGTGATTCGTCCGACAACATTCCAGGGATTCCTAAAGTTGGAGAGAAGACAGCACTCAAGCTACTAAAAGAGTTTGGCGATATTACTGACGTGCTGGACCATGCAGATGATGTATCGGGTCCTAAATTGCAGGAACGATTAAAAGAGTTCCGCGATCAAGCGCTTATGAGTAGAGAGTTGGCGGTCATTGACCGTGATTCCCCTGTTGATATGAGCATCGAGGCATTGGCTTATTCAGGCTTTGATTCGTCGGCTGTGCGGAAACTATTTAAGGAGTATGGCTTTAATTCCTTAATGAAGCATCTCGACAACGACGATGATCACCCAGAAGAAGCGAGCGCTGAATTGGACGATTTTACATTTCAACATGAAAACGATGTGACGAGTCAAATGCTCGTCTCACCCGCTGCACTGATCATTGAAGACCCTGTGGAAAATTATCATCATGCGGACCTATGGGGGATGGCAATTGTAAATGAACAAGGTTCGTTCACCGTGCCAGTAGAAGCTGCGCTCGCGTCGGATGATTTTAAAGGCTGGCTCGCTGACAGCACGAAAAAGAAGTATCTGTTTGACGCAAAAAAATCTACGGTAGCACTAGGTTGGCGAGACATTGCACTCCAGGGGGTTGAGTTTGATGCGCTCATTGCTTCTTACTTAATTGACCCGTCATTATCTAGTCACGACCTTGCCGACATTTCAGAACGAAGAGGTCAACATACCGTGCTTACGGATGAGGAAGTGTATGGCAAGGGTGCAAAGCAAAAGAAGCCAGAAAAAGATGCGCTACTTGATCATATTGCAAGAAAAGCAGCGACGCTTTGGAAACTCGTTCCGATGCTGTCAACAGAACTCGAACAGAACGATCAAAAAGACCTTTTTGAGACGTTAGAACTTCCTTTGTCCACAGTACTAGCTGAAATGGAGCTGTTTGGGGTGTCTGTTGACCAAGAACAGTTGAAAGTGATGGGGACAGAACTAGAAGAGCGTTTAACGACGTTAGAAAAGGACATCCACACACTTGCAGGCACAGAGTTTAATATCAACTCACCGAAACAGCTTGGACCGATTCTTTTTGAACGCTTGGAGCTTCCGGTCATTAAAAAGACGAAAACAGGCTATTCCACAGCGCAGATGTATTGGAGAAGCTCGAGGACAAGCATGAAATCATTCCGAAGCTGTTGCTCTACCGTCAAGTGTCCAAATTGAAATCTACGTACGTAGAAGGCTTATTGAAAGTGATTCATGAAGATACAAACAAGATTCATACTCGGTTCAACCAAGCGCTCACGCAAACCGGCCGATTAAGTTCTGCGGATCCGAATTTGCAAAACATCCCGATTCGACTTGAGGAAGGACGAAAGATCCGAAAAGTATTCGTCCCTTCAAAAAAGGATTGGGTCATTCTAGCTGCTGACTATTCACAAATTGAATTACGTGTGCTTGCACATATGTCTGGTGATGAGAAGTTGATGCAAGCTTTTCATGAAGGTGAAGACGTGCATACGAAAACCGCTATGGATGTTTTTGATGTATTGAAGTCTGAAGTGACGAGTGAAATGAGAAGAAACGCAAAAGCGGTCAATTTTGGCATTGTGTATGGCATTAGCGACTACGGACTGTCTCAAAACTTAGGGATTACGAGAAAAGAAGCACAGTCTTTCATCGATAAATACTTTGAAACGTATCCGAAAGTGAAGCAGTATATGGATGACTCGATTGCACATGCAAAAGATGAGGGTTATGTGAAGACGTTATTAAAGCGTAGACGGTATTTGCCAGACATAAACAACCGGAACTTTAATTTGCGTGGATTCGCAGAAAGAACGGCGATGAACACACCGATCCAAGGCACTGCAGCTGACATCATAAAAAAAGCGATGGTTGACGTTGCGAATGCACTGACAGAACGAAATTATGAGAGCCGCTTGCTACTACAAGTGCACGATGAACTCATTTTTGAAGTGCCGAAGAATGAATTGGCGGATCTTCAACAACTGGTTACGCAGTTAATGAGTGAAACTCTTCCGCTTGATGTTGAACTCGTCGTAGATGTCGAGCACGGAAACACTTGGTATGAAGCAAAATAAGGAGCTAGACGTATGCCGGAACTTCCTGAAGTAGAAACAGTCAAACGAACGCTCATCGAGCTCGTCGAAGGAAAAGAGATTGTAGAAGTTCAAGTCGGATGGCCAAAAATGATTAAGCGTCCAGATGATGTTGAACATTTTAAAATGCTCGTTCGTGGTCAGCGTATGGAAACGATAAAACGAAAAGGAAAGTTTTTGATCTTTCATCTGAGTGATTACGCCCTCGTTTCTCATTTGCGTATGGAAGGAAAGTACTCTCTTGTGACGACGAATGAGCCGGATAAGCATACACATGTACGGTTTCTTTTTACCGATGGTACGACGCTTGAGTACCAAGATGTGCGGAAGTTTGGTACGATGCATCTGTTTGATAAAGGTGATGAGCTCATCCATGCTCCATTGAACAAGCTAGGCCCAGAGCCCATTCTTCCTGATTTCACAGCCGAGTACCTTCTCGGAAAAATAAAAACAACGTCTCGGTCCATTAAAGCGGTGCTTCTCGACCAGTCCATCACCGCAGGTCTTGGCAACATCTACGTGGACGAGGCGTTGTTTCGAGCTCGTATCCATCCTGGGAAGATCGCGTCTCAGCTCGATGCTGAAGAAGCAACCCGAATTGTTATCCACGCAAAAGAGACGCTAGAAGATGCCATTCGAGCGGGCGGCTCTTCCATCCGTTCTTACTTGAATGGCAACGGGGATATGGGTATTTTCAACAACAGTTATTTGTTTATGGCCGTAAAGGCGAACCGTGTAAAGTATGCTCCGCCCCGATCGAAAAAATGTAACAGCGGGAAGAGGCACACATTTTTGTAGTCACTGTCAGCGGTAACGAAAAGTACCTCCTCAATACGTACGTCGGATAAGTCTAAAACATAGGCTATTGTGAGTACGTAGTTTGAGGGGGCTGACTCGTTTGGATTCCTTTGTTGCAATACTTATATTGGCGTTTGCCGTAAGTGTAGATGGTTTTGGTGTTGGGATGACGTATGGATTAAGAAAACTGCGGATTTCAATGATCCCGATATTGCTCATTGGTTTGTGCTCGTTCTCCGCAGTATTATTATCGGGGATGGTAGCCAACGCCTTGTTTCAATATATACCGGTAGCGTTTGGTGACTACATTGGTGGGGGCATTATCATTCTCATCGGGGTGTACGCCATTATCCAAGCCGCACACCACTCTAACGAAGCAGGGACAGTACCATCTGTGCAAATCAAACCGCAAGCAGATGAAAAAATGCTCAAGTGGGAGTTTAAAAAGCTCGGATTAGTGATTCAAATTCTAAAAAAACCGACCGTTGCTGATATGGATAACTCCGGAAGTATTGGCGTGAAAGAATCCGTGCTTCTTGGAATTGCCTTGTCTTTAGATGCGTTTGGCGCGGGATTTGGTGCCGCAATACTTGGTTACTCCATGATTTGGTTTGCTTTGTTAGTTTCGGTGATGTGTGTGTCATTTTTAATACTCGGAAAAAAAAGCGGACGAAAACTGGCAAACGTAAAGATGTTCGAAAAGCTCGCATTTGTCCCAGGTTTATTACTCATTTGTATTGGTCTCATTAACTTTATTTAAGGAGCAAGGTACGTATGATCATCGGGCTTACAGGTGGAATTGCAAGTGGAAAAAGTTTTATTGCTGAACTGTTACAGCGAAATGGCTTACCGATTATTGATGCCGACCAGATTGCCAAAAAAATCGTCGAGCCAGGAGAAAAGGCGCACGCGCTAATCAAGGAGCGATTTGGGAACGGCGTATTTCACGATGACGACACGCTCCACCGCAAAAAACTCGGTGTTATTATCTTTAACGATGAAAAAGAGCGCCAAGCGTTAAACGACATTATGCACCCGCTCATTCAGGAAGAGTCAACCCGGCAACAAAGACATTACGAAGAAAAAGGTCATCGGACGATTGTGTATGATATTCCTTTACTTGTAGAGAATAATCGCATGGATAGCGTCGACCAGGTACTTCTCGTATTTGTGGACGAAAAGACGCAATTAGAGAGGCTAATGGAGCGTGACAACAGTAGCGAGGAAGAAGCGAAGTCCAGAATGGCTTCGCAAATCCCTCTAGATGAGAAGAAAAAATATGCGGATGAGATTGTTGATAATTCAGGATCTAGACTTGACAGTGAAAAACAAGTAGAGAAGATTCTAAAAAAATGGAATGTGCGTTCTTAACGTACAAATAGAAGAAAAACATCGTACAAGTATATGTTATATGATATACTAATTAGCGAATGAAGAATGATTAGTATATCATATTAGGGGGCACCGAGATGAAAGCAAAAGTTGCGATCAATGGATTTGGAAGAATAGGCAGAATGGCGTTTAGACGCGCCTTTTTCGAAGATGATATTGAAATCGTTGCAGTGAACGCAACGCATTCTCCAAAAACCCTCGCACATTTGTTACAACATGACAGCACACATGGGAAATTTAGTGCTCAAATTGATACAACTGATGATGCGTTTATTGTAGATGGTAAAGAAATTCGCCTTATTCAAAATCGCAATCCATTGGAACTGCCATGGGAAGAGCTTGGCGTGGATGTCGTTATTGAAGCTACGGGCAAGTTTGTCACGGGTGAAACCGCAGGCATGCACATTCAAGCAGGTGCAAAGAAGGTCGTTATTACGGCTCCTGCTAAAGATGAAGATGTGACGGTCGTTATGGGTGTAAACGAAGAGGATTATGACCATGAACATCATCACGTCATTTCCAATGCGTCGTGTACGACGAACTGCTTAGCACCTGTCGTGAAAACACTTGATGACGTGTTTGGTGTGGAAAGTGGTATGATGACAACGGTTCATGCGTATACAAATGACCAAAAGAACATTGATAACCCACATAAAGATTTGCGCAGAGCGAGAAGCTGTGGGCAATCGATTATCCCTACTACAACAGGGGCAGCAAAAGCGATCTCCCTCGTTTTACCTCATTTAGAAGGGAAGCTGAACGGGATGTCGCTGCGCGTACCAACGCCTAACGTTTCGCTCGTTGACTTAGTATGCGACTTGCAAAGTGATGTGACTGCAGAAGAAGTGAATGAAGCATTTCGATCTGCAGAAGAGAAAGAAATGCAAGGCATTCTCGGTGTTTGTGACGACCCTCTCGTCTCCATTGATTTTAACGGAGATGATCGATCATCGATTATAGATAGCATGTCGACAATGGTCATGAATAAGCGCCAAGTAAAAGTATTTGCATGGTATGATAACGAATGGGGCTATGCATGCCGTGTCGTAGACCTCGTCAAGTTAATTGGTAAGAAGATCAATGAGACGACGGCTATTAAAGGTTAACATTAAGGCGCAATGAAGACGTTACGTTTTCATTGTGTTTTTTCATGTTTTCTCGGAATGGAACAGCTGTTCAAGACATGGTATAGTATGAGTAGAATGCAAATGATAAAGAAATGGGGAGTCCAACAATGATCTGCCCGGTATGTCACTCGAATGGTACACGAGTGCTTGATTCAAGGCCGCATCATGAAGGTCGTTCAATCCGTCGACGCAGAGAATGTGAAGAATGCTCCCATCGGTTTACGACATATGAAACGGTCGAAGAAACGCCGATGATCGTCGTGAAAAAAGACGGTAATCGTGAGGAATTTAGTCCTGATAAGATGCTTAGAGGATTGATTCGCGCCTGTGAGAAGCGGCCGGTATCCATGGATACGCTTAAAGAGATTGTGCATGAGACTGAAAAGCAATTGCGAAGCGACCCGGCGCTAGAAGTACAAAGCGGCCGAGTGGGAGAATTAGTCATGGAACAACTGTCCGAAGTCGATGAGGTGGCATATGTCCGCTTCGCGTCTGTGTATCGACAGTTTAAAGATATTAATGTGTTTATTGATGAACTGAAAGATCTTATGAATCGCAGTGATGAAGGGGCCAAGAAGTGAACGATTCCGCTGAAGGGCCTTTTTGTGTGTAGAAAGAGAAAGCAGGTGTTGGTTTTGTCTTGGACATGGAGCGAAGTTCGGCCCGTTGATGGATATCGTGTGCGCATGATGGGACCGTTTTCGGAAATGGACCAAAAAGCACTGGTGCTGTTATACCAACCTTTAATTGGCGCTTTGGCCGTTAATGTCTATTTAACGTTATACTATCGGTTGGAAAGAGACACGTATATGTGTCAAGGAAGCACGCATCGTGAATTAATGGTTACTTTAGGCGAACAGATGCATTTGATTTTAGAAGCACGCAAAAAACTAGAAGCAATTGGGCTGCTAACGACGCTTATGCAACACCAAAACGACGGTGAAGACCGGATGTTTGTTTATGATTTAAAGACACCGTTATCAGCGAAAGAATTTTTGGAGGATCCGCTGCTCGGTGTTTTCCTGCAAAATCGCATTGGAAGAAACCGATTTAAAGAAGTTCGAAGAAGATTTAGTACTTCAAAACTTACCGGTGAATGGGAAGATAAAACGGTGGCATTTAATGATGTGTTCCAAGCGATAAAAGATTCTGAGCTTCAACAAGATCCTGTTGACGAGCATGTGGACACAGCCACAAGTCGACAGACTGAACAGCCGGTCATTGCAGGAGAACCTCTTGATCCGGTTACGTTAAAGACATTTTTGCCTCCATTCTTTTTACAAGAAAAGTTGCTTACGAACGAAGTGTTAGTCGTTGTACAACAACTGGCGTTTATCTACAAAATTGATGAAAAGACGATGAGTCGTTTTCTCGTCGAGGCAATGGTAGGTGACGACACGATTGATACAGAACGCTTACGGTTGAAAGTGAAGGATTGGTATCGGACGACCCATGGGCAAACCCCGCCAAAACTTGGGATGCGTACGAGTAAAGCGAGTCAAGATTCAAGTAAACAACCCGTAAGTGAAGATGATAAGATGGTACAGTACTACGAGCGAATCTCTCCACTGGACCTTCTTACTAGTCTATCTGATGGTGCTTCTGTATCCCCTGCAGACTTACGCTTAGCAGAGTCACTCGTTCACGATTATCAATTTTCGCCAGGTGTAGCGAACACACTCATTGATTATGTGATGCGAACGAACGATAAAAAGCTTGACGCTGCTCTCGTGCAGAAGATTGCGGGTCATTGGTCGAGAAAACGGATTAAAACCGTGGAAGAAGCGATGCGCCTTGCTAAACAGGAATACAAAAACCGTAAAGATGCAAAGCATAAACAAACCAATGCTCAAAAAGCGGCTCCGCGAAAAGCACGTAATCAAGGGTCAAACAGGCAGGATAAATTACCGAAGTGGTTGACAGAAGAGCCTAAGGAAACGAGCGAAGATACAAAGAAAAAGAAAACGAAAGAAGATCGACAAGCATTTGAATCTTTATTGGAACAATATCAACGAGGAGGTGGGGAGTAAACAATGGAACCGATTCGTGATTCAATTAGAAAGTATATGAATGAGAGTGGCTGGAATTCGAGGTTGAAACAAACGAGTGAACGTTTGTTTCAAGACGAGCGAATTGAGCAATGGTTACAAACGCATCAGGATGAGTTAGAAGATGGAGCTATTCAGCAAGGACTTTCACAGCTATATGAATACAAAAGTGCAAGTATCGACTGTGATCGGTGTACGAGCTTGGATAGTTGCACAAACTTGATGCGTGGGCATCAGCCTGAGCTTTATGTTGAAAATGGTCAAATTCAAATGCGGTACCTACCGTGCCCGAGTAAAAAAGCACATGATGCAAGGCGAGTACGAGAAGGGCTTGTCAAAAGCATGTACGTATCCGAAGAGTTTAAAAAGGCTTCTTTTAATGCGATTGATTGGGATGAATCAGATGATACAAGGGGAAAAGCTGTCATTCAGTCACTTCGGTTTGCTAATGAAACCCATCCAGGTGAGCAAGGTGAAGGCCTTTATTTGCACGGAATGTTTGGCGTCGGCAAAACGTATATTGCAGCGGCCATCCAGAACACGCTTGCAGAAAGAAACATCCAATCCATGCTCGTCTACGTTCCTGAGTTCTTTCGAGAAATGCGACAGTCGGTTGCCGATGGAACCGTCACTGAGAAATTAGAAGCGGTTAAGCGTGTACCTGTGTTGCTACTCGATGACTTAGGAGCAGAAACGATGTCAAGTTGGGTGCGCGATGATGTTTTAGGTGTGATCTTACAATACCGCATGACAGAAAAGTTACCAACGGTGTTTACGTCTAATTGGGATTATGATGAATTAGAAGATCACTTGAGTTTCTCCCAAAAAGGGGGAGAAGAACGCTTGAAAGCTAAGCGGGTAATGGAACGAATTCGACCGCAAACGACAGAACTTTTTGTAGCGGGAAGAAACCGACGCCACACATGAATGAGCAAAGATTGTCGCAGCAAAGAAACACACTATGTTACGATAGATGTTGAATAGAATTTGATTCGGGATTAGGAGGAGTCTTCATGAGTATCGATCACATCCTTGAAAGAGCAACGGCTGGGGAACGATTGACAATGGAAGATGCGGTTAGGCTATATGAAGTTGATGAGAACAACGAACAAGAAATGGAGAAGCTCGGAAAAGCTGCGGATACAATGATGAAAAAGTGGCATCCCGATCCGATTACGACGTTCGTCATCGGACGGAATGTAAATTATACGAACTTTTGTGATACGTACTGTCGTTTTTGTGCGTTCTATCGCCCACCAGGACATGAGGAAGGCTATGTTCTCTCCGACGAAGAAATCTTTAACAAAATCCAGGAAACCGTTGATGTAGGTGGAACGGAGATTCTTATGCAAGGTGGAACGAATCCTGATTTGCCGTTTACATACTACACCGACCTGCTAAGAAACATTAAAAAACGCTTCCCAGACATTACGATGCACTCATTCTCACCTGCTGAGATTTATAAGATGATGGATGTTTCGGGCATGGAACTTGAAGAAGTGTTGCAAGCGTTGAAAGATGCAGGGCTAGACTCATTGCCTGGTGGCGGGGCAGAGATTCTTACAGAAGAGAATCGTAAGGCTGTAAGCCGTCTGAAAATTGACTGGAAACAATGGATTGAATGTATGAAGACAGCTAAGAAAGTTGGCATGCACGGAACAGCTACGATGGTCATCGGATTTGGCGAATCTAATGAAGAACGTGCCCTGCATTTACAACGAGTGAGAGATGCACAAGACGAGACGAACTGCTTCTTAGCGTTTATCTCGTGGACATTCCAACCAGATAATACCCGTATGAAAGGGGAGAAAATTACCCCGAACGGTTATCTGAAAAACGTAGCCATTAGTCGACTGTTTCTAGATAATGTCCCGAACTTCCAATCTTCATGGGTAACGATGGGACCAGAAACCGGTAAGCGTTCTTTACATTTTGGTTGCAACGACTTTGGAAGTACAATGATCGAAGAAAACGTAGTGTCTGCAGCAGGGACTACACACAAAGTAAACAATAACCGGGCGCTAGACATTATTCGTGAAGCAGGTAAAACGCCTGCCGTACGTGACACGAAGTATAATACACGCCACGTATTTGCTGAAGATGAACGAGTATCCCGAGACTTTGAAATGCAAAACTAAACACTTGATCGAGAAGAAGTCCTAGCGACTTCTTCTTTTTATACCAATTTATTGGCATGTTTGTCCCTCATAAGCCATATGATGAATCAGAGTGAAGCGCTGAACGGTACGCGTACTGTAATTGACGTAAGGCACAGAGGGGGCTTGGGTGTGCATTCCATTGAATTTAATGATGGCATTAATAGTGTAAGTGTTTATGAAAGACTAAAAGGAAGCATTCGGGAAATCGCCGCTGATTTCTCCGTCGAGCAGCAAGAAGGACAATTACGTGTTCAACATTCAGGAACGAGTGATGAATGGTTAGAATCAATTGTTCCGTATGTGGCTACGATATTAACCGATGAGATTGTAGAGCGTTATGAAAGCCAATTGATGATCCAAAAATTTAAAAAAAGTCATGCATTGAAAGACCGTACCGAACAAGAACAAGTAATGGAATTGATGAAAGCCATACTATCAGGTGAAAGAACAGAGATTCCCATTGGAAAGCGAGTGAATCAACGTGTTGATGCGCTCTATCATTGTGTATATCGGCACCTTCAACAGTACTCCGTATTTCAATGGAACCCCTTCTTAAACTTTTGCATTGGAAGTTATATTCATTATTTAGATGATTTAACTGCAGCCGTTTTGGAAGAGTATACACTTGAACAAGAATATCAGACGATTGTAGAACAGCTTAGGTCTTATGTAGAAAGTTCAGAACCACAATGTACAGAAGTTCATCTATGGTATCCGAATCAAACGGAATTCCGCTTTTGTGATCAATCTGGTGTAGAGTGGGGACTTGCAAGAAGAACACACCATACGGATGGCACTCTTGTCTTTGAAGAGGGACTGCTTCCGAAAGAACGCATTATAAGTCCAATCGCAAGTCTCGCACCAAAACGACTTTATGTTTACACTGACCGGGATGACGGTGTGATTTTGACACTTCGTAACATCTTCCAAGAGAGAATAAACCTACGCGCCTTTGAGCAGTGGGAGTTTGTATAGATAAGACCTTTTATAGAAAATTGCTACAAAAACAAATGGCGGACAAACTCGTAGCAGAGTGAGATGCAAAAACATGCTATAGCTCGATACTCGATCGCAACTCGCGACGGGTATTTTTTATGGAGGAAATTTATGTTTCGTAAATAGTTAAAATAATATAAATTGACACTCATTTTTCTGTCATGTAAGCTAAGTACAACTCGCACTGCTGGAAGGGAGGACATGCTTATATTGTAAGCGGTTTCTTGAGTGTAGTAAAGTGAAATTTATTTAACATTTTTTTGTAAAAGAGGGGAATGATTTGATGCTCCTTATTCTTTTTTGGGGAATTGTCATTGCTAGTATTTTTCTAACGGTACGAAGGAAACAACCGATCTATTTGGGTGTGCCCATTGCTGCGATTGGTCTCTACCTTTTCGTTTCCATTATCCAAGTACCGCTATCGTTTCGTGAAACAATCACCTTTATCTTTGGTTTACGGTAATCGATGAGGAGGATTTCAGATGATTAAAGTGTCAAGTAAAGACGCAGAAAATTATTATAAAATTCGTATAGTTATGATTGTTTCTTTTCTTGTAGTTGCTTGTGCGGTTTCATTTGGTGTAGCACTATTTGCAGATTTCTTCTCGCAATTTTCTTTCATGGGAATGCCTCTTCACTATTATATGGGCGCGCAAGGTTCAGTACTCGTGTTTATCGTATTGCTTATCTTAAATGCTGTACTGAATGATCGATTAGATGCGAAGTACGGAGTTGATGATTCTGAGAATGAAAGAATTGTGGCTTCAAGCGGAAGAACATTAGACGAATAAAGTGATGTGAATGTCGGGAGGAGGATTATGTGGATACGCAAACACTAGTTTCTGTAGGAATGATCTTAGCTACCTTTGCTCTATATATTACAATTGCGATTTATACACGTTCGAAAGAAACGTCAGAATTTTATGTAGCATCAAGAGGAATACCTCCGTTTTGGAACGGGATGGCGATTGGTGCAGACTGGATGAGTGCCGCTTCGTTTATAGGTATGGCAGGTACGGTAATGATTCTTGGATACGATGGTCTTCCATATATCATGGGTTGGACAGGAGGATACTTGTTCTTAACCTTTTTACTTGCACCTCAATTACGTAAATACGGGCGTTTTACAGTTCCAGAGTTTATTGGAGACCGGTTTCGAAGCGATACAGCAAGGGTAATTGGTGCTGTAGCTACGTGTATTATTAGTTTTACTTACTTAATTGGACAGTTGTCCGGTTCAGGGGTTGTAATTGGACGTTTGTTTGCAATTCCTACTTGGGCTGGTGTATTACTTGGTGTGGGGATTATTGCCATTTATGCAACGCTCGGTGGGATGAAAGGGATTACGTGGACACAAGTTGCCCAATATCTCATTTTAATTATTGCTTACGTCATTCCGATTGTTTTTATGTCACTACAAGTGACGGGCAACCCGCTTCCTTGGTTGACGTACGGTAATGTTATCGATGAGATTGGGGCAATAGACCGAGAACTAGGGCTCACTGAATATTTTGCTCCGTTCTCAGAAAGTACACAAAGTCAATTCATTGCTCTCATGTTTACACTTATGCTAGGTACAGCAGCTCTACCTCATGTTATTGTGCGCTTTTATACAGTAACTACAATGAAGGCAGCAAGATGGAGTGGTGCCTGGGCGCTGATTTTCATTGGGGTGTTATATTTATCAGCACCTGCATACGCCGCATTTTCGCGCTTTATTCTGATGACACAAGTTGCCGGTCAACCGATGGATCAATTGCCGGCATGGGTGGATCGTTGGGTTGATACAGGCTTATTGTCCGTAGCTGACACAGATGGGGATGGAATTCTAAGTTGGCAAGAGATTACCGTCTCTCAAGACATGGTCGTTATGGCCACTCCAGAAATTGCAAACCTAGGTCTTTTTGTTATCGGTTTGGTTGCTGCCGGAGCGATGGCAGCCGCTTTATCTACTGCAGGGGGACTGTTAATTACGATCAGTTCATCCATTGCTCATGACGTATACTTCCGCTTATTGCGCCCAGATGCTAGTGACAAAAAGCGGTTAAAGGCCGGTCGTATTGCGATCTTTTTAGCAACGATTGCTGCTGGGTTGTTGGCGCTTGACCCGCCAGGGGTCATTACACAAATTGTCGCTTGGGCCTTTGCCATTGCTGGTGGGACGTTCTTCCCTGTCCTCTTCCTAGGGGTGTGGTGGAAGCGTATGAACAAGCAAGGGGCGATTGCCGGGATGTTAATTGGTCTGAGCACAACGCTCGGGTACATCTTTATGGCAATGAATGGATTCACGTTGTTCGGTGTCGGTGATACAGGAGCTGGGATCTTTAGTGTACCGATTAACTTGATTACGTGTATCGTCGTTTCCTTAATGACAAAAGCACCTTCACAAGAGATCCAAGAAGAAGTGATTAACCTTAGATACCCTGAACAAATGACGTATAAAGATGGAGAGATTTGGCTCGATAAAGAAGACAACGTACAAAAATAAAATTGCTGAGGGGGTTGTCTCAAAAGCCTCTAAAGTAAAATTGGAGTACAGATCGTTTTTGATCTGTACTCCAATTTTTGTATGTATGTTCTTTCTGTGTAGCGTTTTGGCGGGCAAGACCCTCCATTTCTTTAAATTGTGGTATATTCCGACTGATGAGAACGAAATGCGGTGCCTTCTGCGGGAGCAGTGCCGGGATGAGCCTCGCACGTCATATAATCTATATAGAATGAAGGTCATCGGACGTTCGGATGTGGAATTTCCCTCGTTATTTCATACGAATGGACCGTTATGATAAAAGCGAAATCAGTCCAATGGTGTTTATACTGGGTGGGGCAGGGAATGGTTCACATTGTGCGCGCTAGTTTTCACTTTCTGCGATCAAGTTTGCTCTTTTTAGCGATCTTTAGCGCTCATTCCGCTAAACTCCTGCGCGGTTTGTTCCAACTGGAGCGCAGATTCCAGGCTGAAGTGCCAACGACACGTCGGCACCGGCGAGGCCGAACCGAAATCGTTCTCGAGTCGGCGCGACTCGCGCCGACTGAATTTTGGGTTTTCAATTCAGGGTTCGGAACAAGGCGTGCGACTCAATGAACATCGCTTTGGAACTAGATGGCTTTTCATTTTCTTTAAAGTGTTGAACCTGGTTCCATAAACGAATGTTTGGAAGTAGATGCCTTTCGATTGGAATCAGAAATAGGCAAATTGATCACTTTTGATTGAATCTGATTCCAATCGGTGAACTTTGGAACTAGGTCCTCCGTTCCGCACAGGGAACCGGTCAACTTGGGCGGTACGATGAGGTGGTTGCCCTACACTCTGAGTGTCAAGTAAACACGGTGCAGGGGTGCAGCACCTTGCCGCCAATGTCGCACGTATAATCTGAACGACTAGCATCCGCCTGTAGTGGAAATCAAAAACCCCACTAGTTATAGATATCCGGTAAGCTGTAACGGATCTAAGTTACGAAATTCATTAATAGAAAAAGGGGCTGTACCCAAAGTCTATTCTAAGACCTTATGGGTTACACTCCCTCAGTTTTGTTCATTGTTTCCCGGGAAATAATGCAGATAGGTTTTTCGTTCAACAATGGAGGGTACTGCACACATAAAGGAGTTGTTTTTGTGGATATTTTATTCGTTGTTGGAATGATCGTTCTTAATTTTATTGCCCTTTACTATGTGATTAAGTGGCAGTCGAACACGGAATTAATGCTTCAAAACTCGTCAATAAAGAAAAAGACAACTTTGAGGAACCGTTTGACAGTGACAAATCATAGGGAATTTTGTAGAAATGATAGTAGTTCTGTCGGATTGTGTTGGCATTGATGGAAACCACTTGCCGTTTCACGTCGAACTGAATAAACTAATGAGTAGAGGCTGATTGAATCGGTGCGCCGTATGTAATTTTGGAAGGTGGAGTGGGAATGAGTAAGCTGAAAGAAGCATTACGAGAAGCGATGGATAAAGATCGCACGTTGGCACAATCGTTAGCGAAGGTGGCAGGTTATTCCAATCCGACACCTATCTACAAATTTGTTAACCATCCCGCGCGCGAGTTTCAATCGTTTGCCACCTTGTTGAAAGTGACGGAGGTGCATTCCCGGATCGTATTTTCGAACTTATGGAAACGTACATACCTTCTCTGGACGTAAACGGCAAAAATGCCCGCTATGCGTTAGAGTATACGTCTATTGAAATGCAACACCTTCACGATCAACATATAGAACGCATGTTGGACGCTTCAAATGCGGAGAGCGTAATTTATGCGCAATACTATAAGATTATGCAACAGATGAAAGTGCAGCTTTCTCCTGATGAAGATATGGTTAAGAATATCTCCAAACTTCCAGCTCCGACAGATGAAACGTATACACTCAAATACATTTCCATGGCCTATCTTTTTGCCCATGAAGGAGAACATTCGTTGTTTACGCTATGCTCTAAGCTTGCTTATAAGAGCATTGCCTTTTTGACAGAAGAATACATGGCGGAGAGCTATAAGATGAGGATACACGTATTACTAGGGGTATCCTATACTCAACTTAATCAGCTTGAGAAAGCTAGGCATTACTTGAAACAATTATATGACATTCATCGACCGGCGCTACAATCTTGGTTTTCGTTACATATGGGACGTTCTTATTTGTTCTCTGATTTTCAAAAAGCAGAGAACTATTTTACGGAAGGGATGAACAACCCCTATTCACTAGAACGTTTCGTTAGCTTAAATAAACGAAGTGCAAACTTATTGTATTCGTATTGGGGTGTGAATAAACATTATTCACTTGACGAGTCATTGCCAGTAAACCAGCTTTCGCATGTCATTTATTTAATTAGTCAAAAAAAACACAATGATTCTGTTCAGAAAATTAAATCATTAAATACGAACGCTTTATCTGAGTGGGACCGCGCAACGTTGTACTATTTTCAATATAGAATGACAGAAGATGACAGCTTCCTATATCAAGCAATCGCTGAATGTAAGCGTTGCAATGAATGGCATTTTAGAAGCGTATGTATAAAGGAATTAACCCATTTAAATCCTCACTTACGAGAGGCGTTAGAAGTGTAGGTTGCAAACTCTTCACATTCACTATATAATATCGGTACATTGAAATGGCACGGAAGAGGACACGGGCTCAAGATACAGATTTCAGAGAGAAAAGCCATCGGCTGAAAGCTTTTCATCCAAGGTCTTGATGCTCACCCCCTCGGAGCTGCAGCGAAGAACAAGTGTAATGAGTATTTGCTGCCGTACCCCGGGCGTTAACCGGTCTCAAGCGTATCAATTAATTTGTTGATGCATGAGGGTGGAACCGCGGGTATAGCTCGTCCCTTTTTTAGGGACGAGTTTTTTCGTGTTTACATTAAAGGAGATGAAAAGATGGCAGAATCAATTCAATTAACATTTCCAGATGGTGCTATGAAGTCATTTGATGTGGGCACATCGTTGGAAGAAGTTGCAAGTTCAATTAGCTCGGGTCTAAAAAACAAGCAGTCGCAGGGAAATGGAATGACCAGTTGGTCGATCTGCGTACGCCGATTGAAAGTGACGGCCGGATCGCAATTTATACGTATAAAGATCCAGAAGGTCTTGACGTGTTGCGTCATAGTAGCGCTCATACTTTGGCACAAGCAGTAAAGCGTTTGTACCCTGATGCGAATTTCGGTGTCGGCCCAGTCATTGAAGGTGGCTTTTATTATGACATTGATACTTCGCATACAATTACACCGGAAGACTTGCCTAAAATTGAAAAAGAAATGAACAAGATTATGGATGAGAATCATGAGATCGTTCGAAAAGTTGTTTCTCGAGAAGAAGCGAAGCAATATTTTCAGAACATCGGTGATAATTTGAAGTTGGAACTCATTGATGCGATTCCAGAAGGCGAAACGGTTTCGTTATACGAACAAGGTGAGTTCACGGACTTGTGTCGCGGGGTACACGTGCCATCTACGAGCAAACTAAAGAAAGTAAAACTGATGAACATTTCAGGTGCATATTGGCGTGGCGACAGCAACAACCAAATGCTGCAACGAATTTACGGAACTGCCTTCCCGAAACAAGCAGAACTGGATGAGCATTTGCGTTTATTAGAAGAAGCGAAAGAACGGGATCACCGAAAACTCGGTAAAGAGTTGGAGATCTTCACCGTGAACCAAAAAGTGGGTCAAGGGTTGCCACTTTGGCTTCCTAAAGGCGCCACCATTCGTAGAACAATCGAGCGTTACATCGTTGATCTTGAAGAGAGACTTGGCTACGATCATGTGTATACGCCGGTTTTAGGTAGTGTAGATTTGTACAAAACGTCAGGGCATTGGATCATTATCATGAAGACATGTTCCCGCCGATGGAAATGGACAATGAAGACCTCGTTCTCCGTCCGATGAACTGCCCACACCATATGATGGTTTACAAAAACAGTCTGCATAGCTATCGCGAACTACCAATACGCATTGCAGAACTCGGTACAATGCACCGTCACGAAATGTCCGGGGCATTAGCAGGATTGCAACGTGTCCGTGGGATGACGTTGAATGATGCTCATATTTTCTGTCGTCCAGATCAAATGAAAGAAGAGTTTTTGCGCGTCGTTGACCTCATTAAAAATGTGTACAACGATTTTGGCATAAATGATTATTATTTCCGCTTATCGTACCGCGACCCAGAAGATAAAGAGAAATATGTTGATAACGATCAGATGTGGGACAAAGCACAAGCTCTTCTAAAAGAAGCAATGGATGAAACAGGTGCAGAGTATGTAGAAGCTGAAGGAGAGGCGGCTTTTTACGGTCCTAAACTAGACGTGCAAGTGAAAACGGCTCTTGGGAAAGACGAGACGCTTTCTACAGTTCAGCTAGATTTCCATCTACCAAATCAAATGGACTTGACGTACATTGGTGAAGACGGGAAAGAACACCGTCCAGTCGTCATTCACCGCGGGGTTGTGTCGACGATGGAACGCTTTGTCGCTTTTCTCATTGAGGAGTACAAGGGCGCTTTACCGACGTGGTTATCCCCAGTACAAGTTCAGCTCATTCCGGTTTCTTTGGAAGTGCACAAAACGTACACAGAAAAAGTGAAAGAAGCATTACAAAAAGCGGGTGTACGTGTCGAAGTCGATGTACGTGAAGAGAAACTTGGCTATAAGATTCGCGAAGCCCAAACGAAGAAGATTCCATACACACTCGTTCTAGGAGATAAAGAACAAGATGCGTTGGAAGTGAACATTCGCAAATACGGGGAAACGGACACCGAGTCGCAACCTCTTGATGCGTTTGTTGAACAAATAAAAGCAGAAGCTCGTAAGTAGCATACGGTAGGAAATGGGTGTAGGGCGTTGACAATAGCCTAACCATCCTGTATAGTTATGAAGTATTGAACATGTTGCACTCAAGCAGAAGCGCCCGCTTCTCACCTGCAAAGCGTCGAAGTCTTCGGCAGTTACCAGGTATGCAATCGAACGTGATGGCAGTAGCGGGCGCCGTATGTTTACGGCCCCGCTTTTTTGTGTGCAAAACTGTTTTTGTGAGCATGTTTAGATTCATATCGCTTTAAATTTGACGGAGGTGGCTCACGATTCGTAAAGATATGAAGCTCAATGATGGGATTCGTGCACGTGAAGTGCGTCTCATCGACGCTAATGGCGAACAATTAGGTGTGAAACCAAAGCGCGAAGCGCTTGAACTAGCATCGAAAGCTGAATTAGACCTCGTTCTTGTTGCCCCTAATGCAAACCCACCGGTTTGTCGCATTATGGACTACGGAAAGTATCGTTATGAGCAACAGAAGAAAGAGCGAGAAGCTCGTAAAAAGCAAAAAGTCATTAACGTAAAAGAAGTGCGCCTAAGCCCGAACATTGAAGAGCATGATTTCAATACGAAGCTTAGAAATGCACGTAAGTTCTTAGAGAAGGGCGACAAGGTGAAAGCGGCAATTCGTTTCCGTGGACGTGCCATTACCCACTCACAAATAGGACGTGAAGTATTAGTCCGTCTTGCTGACGAATGTAAAGACCTTTCGACTGTGGAAACACATCCGAAAATGGAAGGACGCAGTATGTTCTTAATTCTTGCACCAAAGGCAGACGATAAGAAGTAAATATGTAGAGCGTTGCTCAACATGTAATGTGTAAAGGAGGAAACACCATGCCAAAAATGAAAACACACCGCGGTGCTGCGAAGCGCTTTAAGCGTACAGGATCAGGGAAATTAAAGCGCGGCCATGCAAACACAAGCCACTTGGCTGCTGCCAAAACAGAAAAGCAAAAGCGTCACCTTAGCAAACAAGCAGTAATGGACAAAAGTGATCAGTCACGCATTGAGCCGTTACTCCCATACAAAAAATAATCGGAAACAGGTAACCAGAGGAGGGATTGACGATGCCAAGAGTAAAAGGTGGAACAGTCACACGTCGTCGTCGCAAGAAGATATTAAAGCTCGCAAAGGCTATTACGGTTCGAAACATGCGTTGTTCCGTACAGCGAAGCAACAAGTTATTAAATCAGGACAATATGCATACCGCGATCGTCGTAATCGTAAGCGTGAATTCCGTAAGCTTTGGATTGCGCGTATTAATGCCGCTGCACGCATTAACGGACTTTCGTACAGCCGTTTGATGCACGGACTTAAACTTGCGGATATTAATATTAACCGTAAAATGCTTGCTGACCTTGCTGTCAACGACAAAGAAGCATTTACAGCACTTGCTGACAAAGCAAAAGCAGAACTATAAAAGACCAGCCTACGGGCTGGTTTTTTATATGGATAAAAGAATGATTACACGTACGTTACTACGTAGTGAAGTTGAATACGACTCACCGGTGCTATAACACCAACATGCAGACGTGCGTTTTGCGGTTTTATTTAGAAAAGAAATGAACATCAAATACGCTTGATCTGGATGTGTGCACGCTTTCGACATGGAAGTGCACACTTATGACAAAGATGTGCACTCAATCGACAGAGGAGTGCACGCTCTCGACAAATAGGGCATACGCTTCCAGAGACAACTCCAAATCCACAATCGCCGGCAGAATCAAAGATGAGTTCTGCCGGCGATTGTTCGGGTTTTCACCCTCATTATAAGTGCGCGTAGCGAGTGTTAACTACGTTGTATGGTTCCTTTGTTTTCTAGACACTAAATACCCAATCGCCGCACCGACTAAAGCAGGAACGACCCAGCCGAGGTCGAGTTGTGAAAGAGGTAAAAGCATCCTTAATTCATCAAGGAAGTTTGGTAGCAGGTTCGCTTCATCTAGACCGTCCATTGCGCTAACGATGGCTGTAAGCGTGACTGAAAAGCGATAGACTGCGGTTCTTCCTCCGAAGAGGTTGTGCGTAAATGCTAGCACAATGAGTACGATAATGATTGGATAGATAAACGTAAGAACCGGTAACGAAAAGGAGATGAGTGTGTCGAGTCCCATATTTGCAATGAAAAAGCTAAAAAGAGTAAGGATAAACACAAACAATCGATATGAAACCGATGGGAACCAGCGATTGAAATAGCGAGCACATGAGGCAATTAATCCAACGGCCGTTGGAATACAAGCTAAGATGATCGCTAGAGCAAGAAGGACGTTTCCTGTCAGTCCAAAATACTCAAAAGCAGTCAGTTGCAAGATTTGTCCACCATTTTCATGATCCCCTAAAACGTTAGCATTTACTGCGCCAAGGTAGCCTAAACCGGTATAAATGATCGAAAGCAACAGCGCAGCATAATACTCACTTTCCAAGTGATTTTACGCGTGTGTATGGGGTCATTTACACCTTGAGAACGAATGGCTTCGAGTACGAGAATACCAAAGACAAATGCAGCAATCGTATCCATCGTTAAGTATCCTTCAGTGAAACCAGAGAAAAAGGCGAACTGATCATACACATCTGTTGGTGCTGTAAAAGAACCCAGAGGCCCAAAAACCGCACTAAACAAAAGAATGGCGAGGACAACGAGTAAAAAAGGTGTAATGATCTTGCCAATCCGATCAATAAATTTACCAGGTGTCGCTGCGAGCCAGTAGACGATCGCAAAGTATAGGAGTGAGAATACAAGTAATGAAAAGGCTCCGATCGTATCTAAAAATGGCGTCACACCGATCTCGTAAGAAACAGCGGCTGTTCGCGGTACGGCAAACAGCGGGCCAATTGCAAGAAAGGTAAGAGTCGTGAACAGTGTCGCAAACAACGGGTGCACCCGCTTACTTATCGCTTCAGCATCGTCAGACCCTGTATAAACAATCGCAAGGACTCCGAGTATCGGTAGACCCACACCAGAAAGAAGAAAGCCGAGCATTGCAAACCAAAAATTCTCACCCGCTTCATAACCAAGGAATGGTGGAAAGATTAGATTTCCTGCACCGAAGAATAAGGAAAAAAGCATAAGTCCGATAAAAAAGATCTGTTTAGTGGAGAGTGTTGAAGTGTTCATTTCTGAAGCTCCTAGCTGTTTCAATTTTGAATAAGACCCAGTGTAGCACATTATGAACACGTATAAAAATTCAGATTTGTTGGTAATGCGCTTTCAATCTTACAATTTAGCAACACTTATCATGTTAATTTGTCAATGGATGCGTAATCGCTCATGTTCAAAAGTCTCTTGAGTGGTCTTCCGTCCCCATGATGAACAAGAAAGAATCCTCCAATTTCATTTTCAGTAATAAAACTCGCGCAGATAGGATTCTTATTCCTTCCCCGATTCCATGAATAATAAGCATCGACGAAAATACGGCTTCCATGCTCGGGGTTTCCACTTCTCAAAATGCACTACTGATCGTCAGTCGCCCTTCCTTAAACATAGTATATTCAATGACGATCGGCTCAACAAAACGTAGTTTCTCATGTGTAAGAGCCAGAAAAAAGTAGAGGCACATTTTGAGTGCCCTTACTCTTATTTTCTAGAGAAAATTGTTCCCCGAACAGCCATACCCCTACCAGCTGTAACGATCTCGCAGCTGTTCGTAGATGTCAAGTTTTGTATCAATACGATCCGCAAGTTTCTCCGCGTAATACGCATGCGACTCACTCTTCGCCATTAACGTTTCATAGGCTCAACAACGTCATCTGGATCATGATACGCTAAACGTTCAGCTAGACGTTCCCTCTCATCCGGATGAAACAGAAAATTATAAGGGTCGGAACCGTCAACGTTGAATGTCGTCCAGGTGCCGAGCGTGACATCGCTGTCTTCTAATAAAAGAATGTACTCGCTTTCTGCTTGCAACGGGGCGTGTGAATCAAGCAAGTGAAGAATTCGATCGCCCTCGAGCACATATGGTTCGCGAACGTGGAGATTGTCCCCTACAGCAATATCATTCTTCGAACGATTGTCTAATACATTTAGCACTTCCACTTCGGTTTCGGTGAAAAATTCCTCCATTCCATCTTCAGGACTGTCAGTATGATAAGAAATTTTGAATTTTCGTTCTTCAAAAGTTTCGCTTACCGTAACATGAAGAACGTAATCGGCTTCGTCGACAAACTCATCCGGTGATGTCGTGTATGCAACGTTAACGACGGGGGTAATGAGATCGTACGAAAGCACGGTGCTTGTGCTACATCATCTGACGATGTCTCTCCCGTTCCACAACCGACGAGTATAAGGGCAACGACACCGAAAAGTGCATAACGTTTCACCATATTACCTCCTACAAATATAAACGGTGTGTCTAAATAAATGTTACGTTTAAGTTTAAATAACTTGTGCCCCCTTATAAACCCTCTGAGTCAATACTGAATCTCACCAAATTAAATGTTGAAAGATTATGAGCTGTATTGTAGTAGATTGACTCTTCTTTATAATCATCGACACCAACATATAATACATACTCACTATAATAAGTCACGAAACAAATGCGCGCCCTTGCATAGGCTTCATCTTCGTACTTTTTCGATATGCTCTATCTCATTCTCGGAATCGGAACGGTTGTCGTATTACGGTGGATGTTCAGTAACAACTGAAAAAGATCTGGAGCATAATTCGGGAGGTCGAGCGGCATGAGCTTAGAAATCATCGGAATTTCCGTACTTTGGCTGTTTTTCTTCCTCTATATCATCGTCAAATCCATTGATTTTCCGGTTTCTTTAACGCCTATAGTTGCTGTCGGCTAAGCATCATATCCTCTCGAAAATCATTCAACGTTATCTATCCCCTGTTTGGGAAGTGACGAACGTCTTTTGCACAATTTGTCCAATCAAAAAAGCAAGCCGTTAATGGCTTGCTTCTACTTGGTTTTTCTTTTTCTTGTTCATTAATTGTTTAACCGGACTTCTCCACTGGATGGTGGCATGTGGATACACAACGGTAATTTCTGCTTCAATAAATTGAAAGTCTTCAAAATGCAAACCTTCAATGTTCTCAATTCGTTTAGGGTCTAATGAAATGCGCACGACTTCAAATCCGTCATCTGTTGTACCGATGTATTTCTCGCCTTCAAACATGACACCTTTATACGTAATGAGAAAGTTTTTTCTAGCGTCTTGTTGGTGATCATATAAATACAGTTGCTGTTTATTATGAGCTTTCTCAAGCTGGTGCTTTGGGTCACGTATATATCGAACAGCGGAGTATACGAGGATGAAGAAAGCGATCGCTATAAATAGAAAGAAAATGACATTCATCGATTGACCCTCCTCTTCTCAATGGTCAGTACCTAATGTACGTCCTGAACGGATGAAATGTTTCAAAAGTAAAGAGAGAAGTTTTAATTACCTTTTCCACATCTGAACAAAAAACAAACCTCAAGGTCGCTAGGGATTGAGGGAAGTCGTGATTATAGGTATACTATAGAAAGATTGTGAAAAAACTAGGAGGCTTCTCTCATGGCGAATTTAACTAATACACAACAAATGTTAAAAGATCTAACGGATGCCAACGGTGTTCCGGGTAATGAACGAGAATCTCGTGAAGTCATGCAAAAATACATAACGCCGTTTGCTGATGAAGTAACAACAGATAATCTTGGTAGCTTAATTGCAAAGAAAACGGGAACGGCTGGCGGACCGAAAGTAATGGTCGCTGGACATTTAGATGAGATTGGTTTTATGGTAACACAAATTGACGACAAAGGATTCATTAAGTTCCAACCACTTGGCGGCTGGTGGGAGCAAGTAATGTTAGCACAACGTGTGAACATTATGACAAAAAAAGGAAATATAGTCGGTGTGATTGGTTCCAAACCACCACACATTTTACCAGCCGAACAGCGCAAGAAGATGGTCGATAAGAAAGATATGTTTATTGATATCGGTGCCTCAAGCAAAGAAGAAGCCGAATCTTTTGGTGTAAAGCCTGGCGACTCAGTTGTCCCAATTTGTGATTTCACAGTAATGAACAATGAGAAGTTGCTCATGGCAAAAGCGTGGGATAACCGTATTGGTTGTGCGCTTGCCATTGAAGTGCTCAAACAACTTAAAGATGTAGATCATCCGAATGAAGTTTACGGTGTGGGTACTGTGCAAGAGGAAGTCGGTCTTCGTGGTGCGAAAACTTCAGCGGCAGCCATCGAACCTGACATTGGATTCTCAGTAGATGTGGGGATTGCGGGTGATACGCCAGGCGTATCAAAATCCGATGCCCAAGCTGAAATTGGCAAAGGTCCACAAATTCTCGTTTACGATGCATCGTTAATTTCTCACAAAGGCCTTCGCGACCTCGTAGTCGATACTGCAGAAGATGAGAACATTCCTTATCAGTTTGATGCGATGGCTGCTGGAGGTACTGATGGAGGTGCGATTCAACTTACGGCCAACGGGGTTCCTGCTCTGTCAATTTGTATTCCTACGCGCTACATTCATACGCACGCTGGCATTCTCCACCAAGACGATTTTGAGAATGCTGCGAAGCTAATCGTCTCAGTCATTAAGAAGCTAGACGCTGAAACGGTAAAAACACTCACATTCAAGTAAAAAATAAAACACCCCATTTTGGGGTGTTTTCCACATTTATTTTACTCCTGAGCTAATTTGGTCAATCACTTGTTGCTTTTGGGTTTCATCGGCTTCATTCCAATAAACCTCAAACAATACACCGAGACCTGGTAGCATTTTTTCTTCTCCACTGGAGATCGCATCGGTAATGGTCGCTTCAATTTGTGAAGCATCACTACCCGACACATTATCCAAGATCGCATGGCGTAAATTCAATCCCATCACTCTTCCTCCTTCACTATAAGCTAGCTTCAGTATAGGATGAGGTGATCAGGGTCATCTTATACATCGTTGAGGAGTGAGACGGTTGATCACATCTGTGAGCAATGCAAAAATGAAACAAATTAAGAAATTATGGCAAAAGAAATACCGACAAAAAGAACAACAATTTCTCGTGGAAGGTCCACATTTAGTAGAAGAAGCAGTAGAGGCAAATCAAGCATCCTTACTTATTAAAGGTGAAAGTGCCAAACCGATTAAGATGGACAACTCCATAGACATCTTAGATGTCACGGATGAGGTGATGCAGGCAATCGGCTCGACGCAAACGTCTCAAGGATGGATGGCGGTTTGTATCATGCAAAAGCCATCAAGGCCAAGAGATGGAAATGTTCTGCTTGTTGACGGTGTTCAAGATCCTGGAAATCTAGGCACAATAATTCGCACAGCCGAAGCCGCAGGTATGGCTGGAATTGTATTAAGTGATGCCACCGTGGACCCATACAATGATAAAGTGATTCGATCTTCGCAAGGAGCCATTTTTCATATCCCGATTCAATACAAAGACCTTGAGGAGCAAATGACCGTATTAAGAGAAGAGGGCAAAACAATTATAGGTACAGCGATGGAAGGTAAAGATTACCGTACCTTTACTCCAAATCATGAAGGGTTTGCTCTCGTCTTAGGCAATGAAGGAGCAGGTGTGCAACCTCATTTGCTCGAACGTACGGATCACAATGTGACCATCCCCATCTTTGGTAACGCCGAGTCATTAAATGTAGCGGTTGCAGCGGGAATTCTCATTTATCAATGGTCGTAAATTAAAATTTTTAGTGTAATGAAGACGTTGAATCCGACGTTGCATTTGAAGAGAACAAACACATAGAGACACAACGATATGCATCGATCCATCACAGGTGGATTTCCAGTCAGAAAGGAGGGAAGCTCGTCTTTTAAAACAGGCGATGGAGATTCATCATTTTTGACCTGAACGGCCACACAAAGAAAGTTAGGAGGTGGTTGGCGAGGTTAAGTGTCCAGTGGATAGCTACATAAAAGTGACCATGGTTTGACTTTACGCGCGACCACGATGGGATGGCAAGTGTGCAGTCAATTTGCCGGCGCCGTGCGTAGGGAACAGAGACTAGTGCAAATTCAACTATAGCGTTTTGAATTTATTTCTCAGTCGAATCTAACAGCTTCATTCGTTTGGCTTCACGAATCACATGATCTTTAAGCCATTCATTGTCGTTAAACATCATAAAGTCATCAAGGCGATTGTTCTTTTTCTTCCAATACCCAACAATCACACCGTTATTAAGAATAGCGGCCTCAATATGACCTGCCTTTTTATAGATGCGAGGTATATTCTCTTCGGCGATATAAAATTTGTTTTTATGAGAGACGACAAAAGGGTCGAATTTTGGTATGGTTCTTACGTTTACACTGCCTCTGTTATTCTCAATTGAACTCGGCTGTTTGTTAGATGAATTTTCATGAACGATGTTTTTCGTTCGTTTCACTGTAGTGCCGCTCCAGTGTACGAAATCGTTTATCGTAAAAGGTGCATAACTTACACGATAACGATCATAAATGACTTTCAATGCCGCGTCTGAACTTAACTGCGTACGTTCATTTCTATTGGAATCTCGTCTCAACATGTACATAAAATGAGTTCCGTTCAAGGAAAGGCATACTTTATTCTGATAACATAAGGATTTTACTATTCCTCCCCAAGAACTAAAGGCATATCTCACGAATTCCTTATCACCAAATGTACTTGTTGCTTTATCCAGGAGCTCTTTCTGAAGCTTGGGACCATCTTCAAGCACTCCAAGTGCCCATTTCTCTAGTTGATCTTGTAGGTCGCGATCGATATGGTTTTTCATATATTTACTCCAGCGCTGCAGCCACTCGCTTTCGAATGCTTTTTGATAAATTGGCCAATCTTCTGAAACAATCGTGTGCAATGTACCTCGGATCGTCCAAATACGTTCGATGCTCTCATGTTTGTAATAGTTCATTAAATCATTGTAGGAGAGGTCTATTCCTCTAGCCTGAGTGATAGGAGAGGGGTATCCGTATTTTGACATTGAATACCACCGAGTTTTTTTATGACACCTCGTAGGTTACACGTTGTATGTTGATGAGTGAGTCGTTGGTTTTGAAAAAATAAGGCAGCACAATGTTTATTCATAGGATTTGACCTCCTCATTTTAAATCAAAACATACACGGATCTCTACATTTGAAAAGTTCGTATATATTCGCGAGATATACGGAGTGTAGTGGGGATTTGCTGGCAACGTAAAAAAGAATAGACGTGTTGCTTCCCAAAATTAGTGATTGTATGTGTACATCATACAACGTCTTTTGCCAACTTCAAAGAGAAATAGATATTTATCATTTACAGGGTTGCCACCGGGGGCTTCCTTTGATAAAGTAAGTGTAACTATTTACGAACGACCGTTCATTCGTAAATTGAAAACGCTTACTTTGGGAGGTTGTATGAAATACAAAACGTTTATTCCACTGTGCGCCGTTGGGATGGTGAGCCTTTTAGGCTGTCAGAATGTAGAAACGAACGCGGAAGAGCGAAGCGAAACATTGGTTCTTACATCTTTTTTACCGCCAATGCATTCACAAAATACGGACGTTTTGTCGGCATTTATTGAAGAAGTAGAGGCTGCTACGGATGGGCGAGTGTCAATTGATGTGTATTACGGAGATTCTTTAGGGGCGGCCGATTATCAATATGACATGGCAGTAACGGTACGAGCGATTTTGCTCTTGGTATGCATGGGTACACCCCAGGTGTTTTTCCCCTAACTGAAGTCGTTGAACTTCCTAATATTGCACAAAGCGCTGAGGAATCAACGGCCATACTCCAGCATTTGCTTGAAGAATATCCAGAAATTGAAGAAGAACATGAGGGAACGAACATTGCTTGGTTGTTTAGCGTTGAGCCCTATCAAATTCTCACATCCAATACGAAAGTTGAAAATCCAGAAGATTTAGAAGGGTTGAAAATAAGGAGCCCGTCATCTATAGCGAATGAAATTCTTGAATCATTAGGCGCAATTCCTGTATCGATGCCTTTCGGTGAAGTATATGAATCGATGCAAAGAGGGGTCATTGACGGAGCATATGCACCTGCATCTGTGATGAAGAATTACCAAACGAATGAAGTGACGAACTATATTGCTAGAGGGGATTTCTCTACGGCAAATCATTTTGTCGTTTACAACGAGGATAGCTTGAATGCTTTGCAAGATGAAGATCGAGAAGCGATTGAGAATATATTAGCCGATGATTGGGGTATGGTTGCCGGAAAGACATATGACAAAGATGAAGTAGATGCGTGGCAGATCGCAGAAGATGATGGCATTGAAGTTGTCCATGTGCGAGACAACCATTGGCAAGTGTGGGAAGAAGCGATGTCTGAAGTGTCACAACAATGGATTGAACGAGCCAATGCCCTCGGCGCTCCTGGAAATCAAATGTATGAAGAGCTGCTGAATTTGGATGACGACTAACGATGAAAGGGGTGAAAACTTATGCCTGCATGGGTGGTGTCGTTTGAAAACGGGGTTCATAGGGTGAGCAAATGGAGTCATTACGTTGCTTCGTTTATTCTTTTAGGCATGATGTTCCTAACATTTTTTGATGTGGTCGGTCGTTATTTTATTCGACCTGTTCTTGGAACGTACGAACTCACTGAGTTAGGGTTGGCGTTGTTAATCTTTTTAGGCTTATCTTTTACACAACTAAAAAAGGATCATATTTCAATCGACTTTTTTGTTGGGAAGTTTTCATTTCGAACACAGCAAATCATTGCGATTTTCACGTATTCCACATTGTTTGTTTTGCTCATATTGGTCAGTGTAAATATGGTCATTTTTGCAAATCGAACAGCCGCACATGTTACGAATGATCTGGGGTTACCGATCTATTTGGTTGTCATTATAGCGGCGCTTGCTGTGATCGTTTTTGCTTTGACGCTAATCGTCGAGCTTTTAAAATCTTATTACCGGGTGGTGAATCAAGCACATGGCTCCTGAAATCATTGGACTCATCGGTATCGTTTTGCTGTTCCTACTCATTCTCATGAATGTTCATGTAGGGTTAGCGCTCATACTCGTTGGTTTAGGCGGCTATCTCGTACTAGCAGAACCAGGTGCGGCTTTAGCACAACTCGGTAGAACACCCGTCAGTACAGCCATGAGCTACAGCTTAAGTGTCATACCGATGTTTATCTTTATGGGGATGATTCTTTCCATGAGTGGTTTTGCCCAAGATCTTTATCGTGCCGTTGATAAATGGGGCGGACACTTCACGGGAGGGATTGGGATGTCAACGATTGGTGCAAGTGCCGTGTTTTCGGCGATTTCAGGTTCCTCGAGTGCAACGACAGCGACGATGGCAAAAGTCGCTTTGCCAGAGATGAAGCGTTATGAATATGACCCGAAAGTATCCACCGCTTGTGTCGTGGCAGGAGGAACGCTCGGAGCACTTATTCCGCCAAGTGTTGTGCTCATTCTCTACGGGGTGTTGACGGGGGAATCAGTTGGGCAGTTGCTCATCGGGGGGATTCTCCCTGGTGTGTTGATGACTGTGCTATTTATGCTAACGGTGTACTTAATTGTGAAATTTAGCCGGGATGCAGAAGGTAAAAAAAGTTCACGCTCATCTTGGCGAATCCGTTTCAGTGCGTTGCAACGCACGTGGCCTTTTCTCGTCATATTTCTCGTCAGTATCGGAGGTATTTTTCTCGGATGGTTTACACCGACAGAGGCCGGTGGTGTTGGTGCGATGAGTTCTCTCATCGTTGCTACGATTCTAGGGCGCTTTAAGATGACGCAACTGCTGGAATCACTTGACGAGTCCGTCAGACTTACATGTATGATCTTTATGATAATTATAGGCGCAACATTATTCTCGCAGTTTTTAGCAATCTCAGGCATTCCGAGTTTCGTGTCGGAGGAAATCATTCGCTGGGGGCTCAACCCGTATGTCGTCTTAGCGGCCATTTTGATCGCTTTGTTTATACTCGGGATGTTCATGGAAGGCGTTTCAATACTCGTATTAACATTACCGATCATTTACCCTTTAGTTACAGGCTCGGGTTTGAT